>JBNJGK010000006.1:42474-43903 GCA_051747665.1 Bacteroidota bacterium
TTAAAAATCTCTATAGAAGCATAAGAGCTTAACATTCTTTAAGTATCGATAAGTAAACTACATGAACAGCTCATTTATTAAAATAGTGAGTCCAACTTAGGGCAGACTCATAAGCAGAAACGCAAATCACACACACCCCCCCGGGCAGCTAATGTCCGGGGTTTTGTATTTTCGGGTCATCCTTTCTACCTTCACTCACTCTGACCATAGCTGTTTCTTCCATCTTTTTCAGCTTTTCCGGTTTTCCTTGTTTCTTAAGAGCCTTTGGTTAACCTTGTGCTGATATTAAAATTCATCATATTGAAAGAGTCTTCACGAATTTTGATTTTCATTTGCAAGAGGTTTTAAATATACTTGATTAATATACTATAAGGATATACCTTTGTGATATAAAAAAATAGTAGCATGAAAACTGTATCATTAAAAATAGACGATTCTATTTTCGGCGAGACTGAAAAAATACTTACCCGGATTAATAAACCGCGGAATCGATATATAAACGAAGCGATTGATTTTTATAATAAACTTCAGCGCAGACAGATTCTGGAGGAAAAACTTAAAAAGGAATCTGGAATAGTTAAAGCGGATTCAATGGCTGTGCTTAAAGATTTCGAGGAGATCGATCATGCAGATTAAGCAATTTGAAATATGGATGGCAGATTTAAATCCGCAGATTGGAACAGAGCCAGGTAAATCAAGACCCGTTTTGGCTATACAGACGAATCTGTTAAACAAAGTTCCTCATCCATCGACCCTTGTTTGTCCTATTACAACAAACGTAAAAAAGGATTCTGAGATATTAAGAGTTCATCTTAAAAAAGGAACTGCAAACTTACATCAGGCTTGTGATATTATGATGGATCAAATCCGGGTAATTGATAATAAACGATTGACAAAAAGACTTGGAGTTTTACCTGATGAGCTGATTTACTTAGTAAAAGAAAACATTCAAATAGTACTTGACCTTGAATAAAGCACGATATTACCTGGAAGCCGACAACCAGGATATCGAAGAATTAAAACAACTGGAAGCGAAGATAAAGAAAGAAAAATAAATGGATAAATTCCGGAATAAATATCGCATTCAGTCTGCCCGGTTGCAAAATTGGGATTATGGCTGGAATGCACCATATTTTGTAACCATTTGCACGGCAAACAGGAAATTGTTTTTTGGGAATATTATGAATGATAAAATGAATTTGTCAGAAATTGGTGAAATTGCGGATAAATACTGGTTAGAAATCCCTGAACATTTCCCATTTGTAAAATTAGATGTCCATGTGGTTATGCCAAACCATGTACATGGAATCGTTATAATTGATAAACCGGATGATGAACGGTGGGGCGGTTGGTGGTGATGGTGGTAATCGTAGAGACGCGATTAATCGCGTCTCCACAGGGTTCCGCAAAAAACCCCAATCAGGGTTCC
>JBNJGK010000007.1:0-29467 GCA_051747665.1 Bacteroidota bacterium
TTTCCAGGATGTCAAGAATTTCTTCAAAAGATTGGCTTCCGGTCAGATCAGCGTCACGCAGGTTTACACCATACCAATAAAAATGACAATGGCCATCAATAAATCCCGGGTAAACCGGTTTACCTTGCAGGTCTATAATACGATTTGCATTGTACTTATCCAGGAGACGCTCATCACCAACATCTTCAAAACGGCCATCTTTTACCACAAAGGTATTTTTCACAGAAAACAAATCATCTACTGTATATACTTTAGCATTTGTTACAATCAGGTCAACTTCTTTTTTCATGATATCACAACCATTCATTATTACTATGGATGAAATTAAAACAACAGAGGCCAGAATTGTTTGAATTGCTTTCTTTCTATTCTTTGATAACCACTTTTTCATAATGTCTGTTTTTCGCTCCCTTTAATTCCAAAATATAAATTCCTGCAGGCAAATTGCTTGTATCCAGCCGGTAATTATTATCGTGCAATTTATCAAGAACAGTAACCTTCATTTCTTTTCCTGTTTCAATAGCAATAAACCGCGCTGTATCCAATTGCATTTTAACGTTTTCAAGAACAAGTTCTGCTTTGGCAGGATTTGGATAAATCCTTACCTGCTCAGACTCTGCCACGCTAGCAGAAAGTGGGCCTGTAAACTTCAGGTCTGTTACTTTTGGTAAATGGTCAGAAGCTTCTTTTGTATCATTATTTTCCAGATTGAATTTTGCGAGCCTTTCCTGGGGCATATCTTCTGTATCCAATATCCATGAGCTAAGCACTTTTGCCACACTGTTGGAAACAATAGTAAAATCCAGTCTTCCGGGCCAATAAGAGCTGGTATTGCTGATCCAGGTAGTAGCTACCGGATCATCGGTTTGCGAAGAAATAACGTCCTGGAGCGGAGTGTTATCCCAATCGGGCATTTGGCTTTCGCCAAAACCATTGTTTATTATCTCACCGGTAAGCACGGTTTCCAGTTGCTGAGCATATCCCACGAGGTTCAGGTCTCCGGCCAGGAAAAAAGGTGTGTTTTCAGGAACAGAAAAATCTCCTCCGGGCTCTTTCATATCGCGGACAAATGCCGCGAAAGCATCTGCTTCTCTTTGTCGGGCTTCATTAGCATCGCAACAACGAAAATGGGCGCCAACAACTACAAAATCACCGGCAAATTTGTTATCAGGCAAATCAATGAGTCCTGCTGTGAGTCGCATATCAGGATGGATTCTGTGTGAATCCGTAAAAGGATACCGCGAAGCCAGAATATTTCCGCCATCTTCTTTAACGGCATGCCATGATTCGCCACCCGGCAGCGGGATGAAATCATTAAAAATCTCAATTATCTGCGAAGGGGTTGCATCCCAACATTCATTTAAAACAACCACGTCAGGACTTGCCGCACGGATTATACGCCGAAAATAGGGCCTTCTTTCGGGTTTAATGATGCCATCATGCAAAACATTAAACGACATTAACCGGAGATCTACGGCATCGCTACGGTGAAGATTGCTGGGCTGAAATGTATTTTCAATATTCAGAAAGCTATAGCCAAAAGACTCATCCCTGTCCGGAGCCATATCACCTGACAAACCATCCTTGAGGACTAACCCAATAGTTTCAGAGGGAAATAGAGGCTCTCCCTTTATAGTTGCGTAACGGTCTATTCTGATTTCAAACGTATCAGAAGTCACAGTAGGAAGCGCTGTAAAGTCAATCTGATTATGATAGACCGGTGAACCGGGATCGATCTCAGAATAACCCCGGCGCTCAGCAAAGTTCCATTGAAAATCAGAGCCTATTCCATTAACAGAATTACCAGTAGTAGCATCGTCATCTGTATCGAGGTAAAGTTTCAGGTTATTGTTGTTGTTGAGCAGCAGTTCTTCTGCTAAAGTAAATGAAATGTACAGAAACTGCTCATCATTGGTAACTGAGAGCGATGTAATGTCAATATTATCTCCATCCCCCAATTCATCATCATACGTTTCCGTTTCAGATGTGTTCCATTCTTCGGTAATTCCATCAACCATTATTTCAGTTCGCTGGGCTTGCAAAGAAAAGAATAGCAATACCAGAATTCCGCTTACTATAAACTTTTTCATCGTTGTCCTTTTAAAAAATTAATAAGTGATTCAATATCCTTAAATACGTGCTCTTTCCCTGTTGGCGAAAGTAATAAAATATTAAGACTTTCATCGGTTGTAACCTTTGAAATGCCTTGTTTTGCCGCCACAATTCGATACCCCACCCGCTCAAGAGCTCTCTTTATCCAGATGCTTTTCCAGTGGGTTTGCTCTAAGGCAATTTTATGCTTGTGCATGGCTTTTAGCCGGAATGTCCCGCTAGAAACATCGAAAAAAATGTTTTGCTTTTCAAAAAAGCGGTTCAGTTCATTGCTTAGTACCAAATCTTCCGGGCAGCCCGATACAATGTCTTTCCCCTTATCCATAAGCCATATCCTGTCAGCTACCTGCAAAGCCAGCTCCACATCATGGGTTGATAACACTACGGCCTTCCCTGCAGTTTTGGACAAATCCAGTAAAATTTGCATTACTTCTATTTTACTTGGAAAATCAAGAAAGGCCGTTGGTTCATCAAGCATAATTACCGGCGTATCCTGTGCTAAGCCTTTCGCAATAAGTACTTTTTGTTTTTCACCGTCAGATAAATGATCAAAAAGCCGGTTGCGCATATGGCTGATGCCGACATACTCCATCGCTTTTTGAATTTGAGTGTAGTCGGCTTTGCTGAGACGGGCAAAAAGAGAAGTATGCGGATAGCGCCCCAGAGAAACAATATCAAAAACACGGCTGTGCAATACCGAAACCCGGTCGGTAAGCACAATGCTTAACAGATGAGATAATTCTCTGTAAGAGGCGCTCCCCACATCAAAGTCATATAATTTCACTAACCCATTTAAGGGCTTATTAAAACCGGCAAGGGTTTTTATGAGTGTAGATTTCCCTGCACCGTTAGGGCCTAAAATACAGCTAAGCTCACCAGGCATCAAATCAAGGGTTATGTTTTGATGCAGGATTTTATTTCTACCGCTTTCGCGGAAGCCGATAGCCAAATCATGTGTGCTTAAAACAGGCTTCATAGGCGGGTTTTTTGTTTCATGATTACCCAGATAACAATAGGAGCGCCTAATATAGAAGTGATGGTGTTGATAGGCAGCGCACCGTCGAAGCCTGGCATGCGGGCTACAGCATTGCACATCAGGGCAATTACGGCGCCGGTAACCATGGTCAATGGCAACAACCTTCTGTGGTCTGAGGTTATAAAAAAGTTCCTTGCTATGTGCGGCACAGCCAGTCCCAAAAAAGCAATCGGTCCGGTATAGGCAGTCGTAATAGCCACAAGCATCCCGGAAAGGAGAATAAGTATTAAGCGAATCCGGCTGATGTTGACCCCCAGATTTTGTGCATAACGCTCTCCGAGTAAATACAAATTCATAGGTTTTACAAACAACAAGGAAACCAGAAGCATTAGTAAAACGGGCCAAACGAAGAAGGCTAATTCTTCTGACGAAACATTTGAAAAGCTTCCCAATCCCCAAATCACATAGTTTTTAAGGTCTGCCTGGTCTGAATAAAACTTGAGCACTCCTACCAGTGAGGCGCCGGCATAACCAATCATAATGCCAATAATCAGCAAGACCGTTGGATCTGACACTTTACGGGAAGCCATGATAATGATCGCCAACACACCCATGGCTCCTGCAAATGCTGCTGCTGTGATTCCAACACTGCCCAGCCAGCCCGGCTGCATGAGCGATACTCCGGCAATACCCTGAAAAAGCAATACTACCAATGCAACCCCTAAGCTGGCGCCGGAACTGATTCCTAAAACAGAGGGGCCGGCCAGCGGATTGCGAAAAAGCGTTTGCATCTGCAATCCGCTTACAGCAAGTGCGGCTCCGGCTGTAAGCGCTGTTACAGCCTGGGGAAGGCGTGACTTTAGCAAAATATTTTGCCAGACAACATTCTCTGCAGCATCTGAAAAGAAAATGTTTAGTGCATCCCGGAAAGGTATGGTTACGGAACCCGTAAACAAATTCAGCAGAAAAAAAATAACCAAAGCAGTTAGAAGCAACAACACCTTCCAGGTATTTCGCCTGAAAAAAGCCGGGTATAAATGATATGTCATGGCTGTAAAATTTTATAATACACCGGTTCATAATCAGGTAGAAGATCAGGATGTACGGCATGAATCAAATCTGCCAGAATAACATCCGGCTCCGTAGGGCCTTTTTCATAATATAGTGCATCATTTACATTAACCATGATGACTTTCTTATCCTGAAAAGCTTTAAAATCTTCATAGCGCGGGTCTTCCTGCATTAAGCGGTTGTAGCTGTATTTTCCGGGATGTTTTACTACCAACCTCCAGTAATCTGCATCAGCCGCCCGCGCATACACGGTTTCAAAATCTAAAGGCAGGCCGCCTGAGGCTGTATTGGATTTCCACAGATAATTTAAACCAGCATCCTCAAATAATTTTGCGATAAAACTCTGTCCGCCGGGTTGATACCAGACACCTCCATAAGGCTTACCGGAAAATATGGTTGGCTTATTACGGATGCTGTCCGTCATACGTTTCAGCGTGGAATACTTCTTCACCGTTTGCTGAAACAGGCTGTCTGCAAGTTTTTCTTTATTAAAGAAATAGCTAAAAAACTGCAGCCATGCGGCTCTGCCCAGCGGATGGTTTTCCATATAGCCGGTTACGGGTATAACCTGTATACCAAGACGCTTTAGTTTTTCAACAGATTGGTTTTGATAGGATGTAATGAAAGCAACATCAGGGTCAACAGCCAGAAATTGCTCTTCTTTATAAGCTCCGTTCGTCCCGGTTTCTTTTATTTCTCCTTGCTCTATCCGGCGCTTAAGAACCGGATTTTTGATCAGTTTAAAATCACCTACCGCTTTTATTTTGTCGAGTTCATCAAGTAAATCAAGAAAAGCGACATCAGTGCCAGACATTACGCTTACAGATTTTACCGGAGTCCGTATAATTTGTATATCGGCAGGTAAGCTATCAGGGATTTGTGCAGTGTGATCCACCATCCATAATTTGGTTTGTACGGTAGCATCGCCCCACGGATTTTTTAATGTTATGAGCGGAAAACCTTTGCGGGTATCAATATCAAAGAGTTGAGCAAAGTTTTGAGACGTTTTTTCTTTTTTGATTTTTTCCTGGCGTTGATTGGGAGTACAGGAAATGAAAATCGTTAAAAAAAAGAAAATCGTTAAAATCAAGTATTTTTTCATGGCTGAGCGCTTTTCATCCCGAAAGCATATTTTGTTTATGAATTCGGTATCCTGGCTTACACCTTCATATCTGCACCTTCCCTTTGACTCTCAAAAGTGGCATTTTGCAAATACAGTAACGGTGATAACAGTTGCGGGTACAGCTCCGGCTTTGTGCTCATTTCTTACGCACCGGATTCCCGAATTCTGATGCAAAGGTCTGCATTCTTTGCAATTTTTACAATCTTTTACGAACATAAATGAATCCGGCCAAATGGATTTCATAAATTAAACTAAACATGAAACGAATGTTTTATCAGCCAGTAGCAAGAGTATTTAAGCAAATCAAATTCTTTGCTGCCCATACGCGAACATGTGACAAAAAGCTAATTTTATAATACCTTTGCAGTAAAATGGCAGAGCTATGAAAATTGTAATGTTTAAAACCCGTAAGCCGCGTACATTTACATACCGGCCGAGGTATTTTGATCCGGAAAAAGAAGCGTTGGAAGAGCGTCGCCGGGCCAGAGAGCAAAGGCTTTCTGACAGTGGTGAGCGGTTACGAGAGGAGATGACCCGGAAATGGCATCGCAAAGCCAAGCGGAAATCGAATACTACAACCCTGGTTTACATTGCGGTTTTAGCGCTATTGTTGTTTTTAATTTTTGGATAATAAAGGAAAATTCCCTGAAATGCCCGATATCATTCAGTTATTGCCTGATAATGTTGCTAATCAAATAGCTGCAGGAGAAGTAATCCAACGTCCGGCCTCCGTGGTGAAAGAACTGATGGAAAACGCCGTAGATGCAGGCAGCGATGATATAGAACTGATTATTAAAGATTCCGGTAAAACGCTGATACAGGTAACCGATAATGGCGCCGGTATGTCAGAAACCGATGCTCGCATGAGCATTGAGCGCCATGCTACTTCCAAAATACGGAAAGCAGATGATTTGTTTTCGATACATACCATGGGGTTTCGCGGCGAAGCGCTGGCCTCTGTAGCGGCAATCTCGCACCTGGAAATCCTGTCGCGGAGAGCTTCAGATGAAATGGCCAACCTGCTTCGCGTTGAAGGCTCTGAAGTGAAAGAACACCAGCCTACGGCAGCGGCCGCAGGAACAACGATTCGCGTGAAAAACTTGTTTTATAATGTGCCTGCGCGCAGAAATTTCCTGAAAAGCGATAATGCTGAATATCGCCATATTATAGAAGAGTTTCAACGAATTGCCCTGGTTTACCCCGATATTCGATTCAGCCTCATTCATAACGAGTCACCGGTCTATAAACTGGAAAAGACCTCGCAGAAAAAGCGTGTTGTAGATGTTTTTGGCGCTTCGTTCAATAAAAAAATTGTACCCATACAGTCAGAGACTTCTATGGCTACAATTTCAGGCTTTATAGGGAAACCAGAATATGCACGAAAAAAACGCGGTGAGCAGTATTTCTTCGTCAACAAACGATTCATACGTCACCCCTATTTTCATCATGCTGTGAACAAGGCTTTTCAGGAACTCCTACCAGAAGGGTATTATCCCACATACTTCATTTTCTTTGAGATTCCGCCGGAGCGAATTGATATCAACATCCATCCTACAAAAACGGAAGTAAACTTCCAGGATGGCGCTGCGCTGTACAGCGTGTTAATGTCGGTAGTAAAAGAAGGCATAGGCCGTTTTAACCTCTCCCCGAGCATTGATTTCGATACAGAACAAACCATGAACCTTGTGCCGCCCAAAGACCCATCAAAAATTCAACCACCAGGTATACATGTTGACCCGGAATACAACCCGTTTAAGAATACGCAGGGTACACAAAAGCAAATGGATGAATTCAGGCAAAAGCGAAACCGTGAAAACTGGACGCAACTATACAAACTAACCACAAAAACATCCTCTGAGCAGCACGCAGAAGCTAACAACACCGGTTTGGGAACAACTGTGAGTGCCGACTTTAACAGCAGCGGAAACAATGAAGCCATGATGCAGGTTTCAGGACGATTTATTGCCAGCGTGGTAAAATCCGGCCTTATGCTTATAGACCAGCAGGCTGCTCATGAACGAATTTTATATGAAAAATTTCTCAAGCAATTAAAGAACAGACGCAAAGGAAGTCAGCAACAATTGTTTCCGCAAAATGTTACTTTTTCTGGCGAGGATGCTGAAATCGTAGAAGAACTCAAAGATTACCTGGCTTATACTGGCTTTGATATTCAGCCGGTTACAAAAAATACCTATGTGATAAACGGGTTGCCCGATGATTTGAGTGAAAAAGAAGATGCAAATGCATTTTTAGACAGCATGCTTGAGAGCTACAAAATGAATTATCAAACACTTGAAAACGACCGGCAAATAAGTCTGGCATGGGCCATGGCAGGAAATATGGCTATCAAGTCAGGGAAAACGCTAACCACACAAGAGATGAAAAGCCTGATTAATAGCTTGTTTGCTTGTGAGGTGCCTGATAAATCTCCATCAGGAAAAAAAACGGTAGCCATTATTTCGCCGGATGAAATCGAAGAAAAATTTAAATAGATAAAAATGAATCAAGAATCGTTCAGACCCGGAGGTTGGAGCCTGCTTCCTCCGGTGATCAAAAATCTGTTAATCCTTAACGGGATATTCTTCCTGGCAACGATCACGTTCCAGAATGCTTTTAGTATTGATTTAATTGATAAACTCGGATTACACTATTTTGCGGCAGAAAAATTTGTCCCTTACCAGTTTATCACTTACATGTTTATGCACGGAGGTTTTACACATATCTTCTTTAATATGTTTGCCCTGTGGATGTTTGGAAGAATTTTAGAAAATATCTGGGGCCCTACCCGTTTTTTGGTCTATTATTTTGTCACCGGAATCGGGGCGGCTTTGGTTCACTATATCGTGTTTTACATTGAAGTTTCACCGGTTCTTCAGGCCATAGAAGAGTTTCAGGAAGATCCTTCTATTACGGCTTTTAAAGCTTTTATCAATTCAGAGCACTTTCAGGTTATCTCTTACGAAATCCAAAACCAATTCAATGCATTCCGGAATGAATTTAACAATGTAGTGGCTACCAATGAACATAAAGCGTTGCAGATGGCAGTGGATTTTATGAGTCAGTATCGCACCACATTTCTTAACCAGCCTGTAGTAGTAGGGGCTTCCGGAGCTGTATTTGGTATTTTGCTGGCTTTCGGGATGCTATTTCCCAATGCTGTTCTCTACATTTATTTTGCTTTGCCCATAAAAGCAAAGTATTTTGTAATCATTTACGGCGCCATCGAACTCTATTCGGGGTTTGCAAATACCGGCGGAAACGTGGCACACTTTGCACACCTCGGTGGTATGCTTTTTGGATTTTTGATGTTAAAATACTGGAAATATACCAACAAACTGAATTAAGATGATGTACCGCAATACACATTCGCCATTAGAAAATTTTATTGCTTTTATTAAGAGCAAGTCATTACTGTCAAGGCTTATGCTTATAAACCTGGTGGTTTTTGCTGCTGTGAATATCATAAATTTGTTTTTGTTTCTTTTTGAAGCCAGCAGTACATCTGATGTGGCGAACATAAGCACTATAACATACTGGCTGTCTGTTCCTTCTGAAATATCTCAACTGATTGGCAGGCCCTGGACATTAATTACCTACATGTTCCTTCAGGAAGGGTTTTTTCATCTGCTTTTTAATATGATCATTTTATATTTTGGTGGCCGGATTTTTTTAGAATACCTCACTGAAAAGCAGTTGTTAAAAACATATATTTTCAGCGGTCTTTTTGGAGCGGCTTTTTTTATTCTTGCCTTTAATGTTTTTCCTGTCTTTTCTGATTCCTTGCCTTATGCTCTTGCGCTGGGCTCATCCGCCTCTGTTTTGGGTATCCTGATTGCCATTGCCACTTACGTGCCTGAATACAGCGTGGTATTGTTTCTCTTTGGCAGGATGCAGTTAAAGTACATCGCCATTATTTTTATCGTAATTGATATTTTTAGCATCCAAAGCGGAAATGCCGGTGGTCACATTGCTCACTTAGGTGGTGCGGTATGGGGGTTCTTTTATGCCCGAAACTTTAAAAAAGGCAAAGATCTCGCTACGTTTTTTGACCGCATTAAATGGCCAAAAATCAGATTTAAATCAAAAAAGAAACATCATTTTGAGGATATTTATGTTAACCGTAAACCAATGACCGACGAGGAATACAATGCCCGTAAAATTCAAAACCAAAAACGTATGGACGAAATCCTTGAGAAGATCTCCCGCTCAGGTTATCAAAGCCTGACCAAAGAAGAAAAAGAAATCCTTTTCAAAAACAGCAAACAATAAAATGTATTTCAGGAAAAACCAGGAAAAAAAGTCAGCCGGTTGGTTTTCAGGAATTATAAAATTACTGAACATACTTGCTATTGCCGGATTGTTGCTGGCTTATGCCGGATATCATGTTAGCCCTTTAACTACATTGATACCTGTATTTTTTGGCCTTACCTATCCTTTCTGGCTGGTTTTAAACATGCTTTTCGTGATATTTTGGTTGTTCAGAAAGAAAGTATTTTTAGTTTTATCGCTGCTGGCTATTATTATCGGATGGAGTCACGTTGGCCGTACTTTCCGGCCTGCACTGCAATCTGCTCCGCAAAGACCGGATACGGGTATCCATGTGATGTCATACAATGTGAAGCTTTTTGATATCTACAATTTCCGGAAAGATACATCGAACAAAACACACAAAAAAATTTACCAATTCCTGAACGATAATCAGCCGGCTATCCTTTGTCTTCAGGAATTCTATACCGAAGATACAGGTTCAATGGCCGTAATCGACTCGATACTTGCTGTTTTACCCGACCCGGAATACCATATCGATTTTTTTCAAACCCTGCGAAAAGAACATCACTGGGGTATTGCTACCTTTTCAACTTTCCCGGTAATAAACCGGCAACGGCATCAATTTCGCAACAGCGCCGGTAATTATTGTATTTTAACAGATATTCTTTACAAAAAAGATACCTTGCGCATTATCAATACACATATGGAATCATGGCATTTTGAAAAAGCAGATTTAGCACTGATGCAGGATGTAAAATCGCATGGCATCGGAAGTGATACGGTAAAGCAAGATATCAAAAACGTATACTGGAAAATAGAGAATGCTTTTATGAAACGCGCGGTGCAAGCCCGTGAACTGGAGAAAATAATCATCGAATCGCCCTACCCCGCTTTGGTTTGCGGCGATTTTAACGGAACACCGCTATCTTACACTTATAAATTGGTTAACAAGCATTTAAATGATGCTTTTGTGGGTCACGGAAGAGGTTTTGGTAAAACATTCCGCGACGGATTACCGTATTTCAGGATTGATTATATCTTTTATGATGATCATTTCAAGCCCTTGTGGTTTAATACCTATCCCCTGCCCTACTCTGATCATCATCCGGTAAGTGCAGTTTTCACCACAAAAAGCAAGTAAAATGAATTAAGCTGTATTTCAGAAAATGCTTAAAACAAATAAATGAAATTCGGATAAACCCGGAAAAAAATTGAATTAAAACGCTGAACCAAGCCATTGACAGAAATTTATCGAATGAAAAAGCAGCCTAAACAAAAAAGCATTATGAAAAGCATTTTATCACGTATAAATGCTTTTGTTGCCCTGCTTTTGTTGCTCAGCTACCTGGCGCCCCATCTTCCGGCTGACTTTTTCTGGCCGGTGGGTTTGTTAGGACTTGCTTATCCGGCTTTTTTGCTGTTAAACCTGGGGTTTACTGTTTTCTGGTTAATTTTCAAAAGCCGTTTTTTCCTGATTTCTTTAGTGACTATTCTTATTGGCTGGAATCACATTGGTAATCACATTAATATTCTGCCTGAAAAGGAAAAGCAAATTCCGGACAGCAGCTTGAAAGTAATGACGTACAACGTGCAATCAGCAGCCGGGAATAAGCATCTCACCTCCCGGGATGAGGTATTTCATATCATAGAAAAGGCAAATGCAGATATGGTTCTGTTTCAGGAGCTGTATTTCTCCCCGGAAAAGTTTAAGGAGTACAGCCAATCTTATCCGGGCCTTATAAAATTAAAGACAATAAACCATCATGCGGGTAGTAACTTGCTTTCCGTTTCGCGGTTTCCTTCTGTAAAAAATGGTTTCCTTTCAAGCAAAGGAAGTGTTTTTGCGCTTTTTTCAGACTTATTGATTTATGATGACACCATAAGGATTTATAACTTACAGTTAGCATCCAATTATCTGGATAAAGAAAAAACCATTTTTGATCAGGGATTTCATTTGAATGACCCGGAATCTCAAAAGCAAGCCACAAGCATTATCCGCAAACTCAGGCGTGGATATCAAACCCGCACTGCAGAAGTGAAAATCCTTACATCACATATCCAGGACGCTCCCTATCCGGTGATTTTGGGAGGCGATTTTAACGATACACCGATGTCATATGCCTATCATCAAATCAAAAAAACAGGATTAGCCGACGCTTTTAAGAAGAGCAAAAAAGCCGGAATGAGTAACACGCACAACGAAAACCTGCCGCCTATAAGAATTGATTACATTTTGCATGATAAAGAATACGAAACAGTATCATACAGCCGCCTGTCAGAGTCGGCCTCCGATCATTTTCCAGTTACGGCAATTCTCAGCAAACAATGACATCTGCATCGTGTTATCTTATGATTGTTTAGCAGACTATTTATAATTTTGCCAAAAAGGAGCCAAATTGAAATTTCAGATTAAATCCAACTTTCAGCCAACCGGTGATCAGCCCGATGCTATCCGTCAGCTTACAGAAGGCTTGCAGCGAGGCGACAAAGCCCAAACTTTACTGGGCGTTACCGGTTCAGGTAAAACATTTACGGTAGCTAATGTTATTGAGGAAATCAACCGTCCGGTGCTTGTGTTAAGCCATAACAAAACACTGGCTGCCCAGCTATATAGTGAGTTCAAACAATTTTTTCCGGATAATGCCGTGGAATATTTTGTTTCTTACTATGATTATTATCAGCCAGAAGCTTACCTTCCTACAACGGACGTGTATATAGAAAAAGACTTATCCATCAATGAAGAAATCGAGAAACTGCGCCTTAGCGCCAGTTCTTCTTTGCTTTCAGGCCGGCGTGATGTTATTGTGGTTTCTTCCGTTTCATCGATTTATGGTATCGGAAACCCTGAGGACTTTACCAGCAATGTCATTTCGCTTTCAGTGGGTCAGGAAATCAGCCGCAACCAACTGCTTCACAGATTTGTAGAAAGTTTGTATTCGCGTACCGAAGCAGATTTTGGCAGAGGAAACTTTAGAGTAAAGGGAGATATTATCGATATTTTTCCTGCTTATGCCGATGAGGCATACCGCATTTCGATGTGGGGCGATGAGATTGAGTCGATAGAATCATTTGAACCTGAAAGTGGCGAAATGATTCATGATTATGAAGACCTTACGGTTTATCCTGCCAATATTTTCATAACCTCTCAAGATAAGATGCATGAAGCCATACGGTCTATTCAGGACGATTTGGTAAGGCAGGTAGCTTATTTTAAGGAAAATGGAAAGCATTTAGAGGCCAAAAGACTGGAAGACAGAGTAACGTATGACCTGGAAATGATGAAAGAGCTGGGCTACTGTTCTGGAATAGAAAATTACTCCCGCTATTTTGACGGACGCAATCAAGGCTCAAGGCCGTTCTGTTTGCTTGATTATTTCCCGGATGATTTTTTGATAGTGATTGATGAAAGTCATGTGACCATTCCTCAAATCAGAGCCATGTATGGCGGAGACCGCTCGCGCAAAGTAAATTTAGTAGAGTACGGATTCCGCCTGCCCAGCGCCATGGATAACCGGCCGCTGAAATTTGAAGAGTTTGAAAGCCTTATAAACCAGGTATTGTTTGTAAGCGCAACGCCCAGCGACTATGAGCTGCAAATGTCAGAAGGCGTTGTGGTTGAACAGGTGATTCGCCCCACAGGCCTTTTAGACCCAATTATAGAAGTAAGACCCAGCCAAAGTCAGATTGATGATCTGCTTGAAGAAATTTACGGTCGCATCCAGAAGCAAGAACGGATTTTGGTGACAACACTTACGAAAAGAATGGCCGAAGAGCTACAAAAATATCTTTCAAACTTAAATATTAAATCGCAATACATTCATTCAGATGTGGAAACACTGGAGCGTGTACAGATCATGCATAACCTGCGCACCGGCGTTATCGATGTTTTGGTAGGCGTTAATTTACTGCGTGAAGGGCTTGATTTACCTGAGGTTTCCCTGGTAGCCATTTTAGATGCCGACAAGGAAGGTTTTCTTCGCTCAGCCCGTTCATTAACCCAAACCGCAGGAAGAGCTGCCCGTAATCTTAACGCTTTGGTGATTATGTATGCTGATAAAGTTACAGAATCTATGCAAAAAACAATTGACGAAACCAACCGGCGCAGAGAAAAACAGCTTAAGTATAACGAAGAACACAATATAACACCACGGCCTATCGTCAAGTCGCACGAACAGGTTTTCGACCAGCATACGGGGGCAGGAAAAGAAAAGCCGTATTATGCCGGACCGGAGCAACCTGATGCTGCAGCAGACCCAGTAGTTCAGTATATGAGCAAAGACCAACTGAAAGAAGCTATTAAAACCTCCAGAAAAGAAATGGAAAAGGCCGTTAAGGAATTGGATTTTATTGCAGCAGCCAAATACCGTGATGAAATTCAAGCTTACGAAAAAATCCTGTCAGAGCAATAATTAATGCTAAAATACATAAAACATGATTGTAAAGTTTTTTAAGAAATGAAACATATTTCCCATGATAAACGTATTCATATTCAAATAAATTCCTATTTTTGTTTGAGTTGTTGAAATAACTTAGAATTGCATGCAAATAGTCAGCCTATGAAAAAGAAAATACTAGTTATTGATGATGAAAAAACCATCCGCGTCTTATTGGAAAATTACCTTAAGAAGAACTATGATGTTATTACCAAAAGTGATGGAGAGGAAGGCTTGAATTGGATGCAAGAAGGGAATTTCCCTGATTTAATAGTCGTAGACGTACAAATGCCCAACCTGGATGGCTATGAGTTTATAAAGAATGTGAGAGCCAGCGGCTATTTTAAAGAAATCCCCATGATCATGCTATCGGGTATCGAAAGCAGTGCGGAAAAAGTAAAAACCCTGAAAATGGGCGCCAATGATTACATGGTAAAACCTTTTAATCCTGAAGAACTTGAAGTACGGATTGAGCTACATTTGGCACGAAAATAGATAATAGGTTTCCGAAATAAAGCAGGTTTATGGAACAAACACAACAATCTAAGCCGGTTTATCACATTTTATATATAGGCGGCGATGTACGGAATATTAAGCCTTTCGAAGAAAATGAATTCTTTACGGTTACTGTTAAGGAAAACAGCCTGAAAGCGTTAAACTATCTAGCCAGCCACTCTTCTGATGTTGACGGTATTCTTTGTGAAGTGCATATCCCCGGAATCGATGGCATAGAAACTTATAAATTGCTGCAACAGAAAAACATTAATCCCGAAATCCCTTTCATTTTAATAGCGCATGAGTTCGAACCGAAAGTATTTCAGGAAGCTGTAAATAACAAAATAGACGATTTATACCGAGTTCCCTTAAATCTGGATCGTTTATATCAGCGCATTTCATTTTTGAAGAAGTATAAGAAAAACAGAACTAATAAAGAAATTGAAGAGCAACAAAGCCAGGAATATAAAATTCCCTTTTTCAAACGCGCTTTCGATATCGTTTTTGCATCTTTAGTTATTATTGTAATATCCCCTATCCTTTTACTGACTGCGCTGGCAATACGCCTTGAATCTAAAGGACCTGTAGTTTACAAATCGAAACGTGTAGGTACCGGCTACAATGTATTTGATTTCTTAAAATTCCGCTCCATGTATACTGGAGCAGATAAAATGCTGAAAGATCTCGAGCACTTGAATCAATATAAAACGAAAGAAGAACTTGAGGGAGATCATGATGAAGATATAGATGCTGACTGTCCTGACTGTGAACGCTTAGGCAAGCCTTGTTCTCCGGTGCTCTATATCGGTGGAAAAGAAATATGTGAGAATCAGTATCTGCGGCAAAAGCGTTCAAAGAGCCAGTCGGCCTTTGTAAAGTTTAAGGATGATCCACGCATCACGAAAGTGGGCGCTTTTATAAGAAAAACGAGTATTGATGAATTGCCACAGCTTTTTAATGTTCTTAAAGGAGATATGTCTATTGTCGGCAACAGGCCTCTGCCCTTGTATGAGGCGGAGCTTTTAACATCGGATGGTTGGAGCGAACGGTTTTTAGGCCCTGCCGGGATTACAGGTCTCTGGCAGGTTTATAAGCGCGGAAAAAGTGAAATGTCTGAGGAAGAGCGTAAAGCGCTTGATAATCAATATGCCAGAAACAATTCATTCTGGCTGGACTTGAAAATCATTCTGATGACAATACCGGCGTTATTTCAAAAAGAAAATGTATAAAATCAAAACAATTTGTCCCTTATTGGCATTTTACATGCGAAAAACGCAAAAATGATGCAAAAAGACACAGATTGTTTAAAACTTTTTGAAAACTTTATGCCATCAGTTTTATAGTAAATATAAAGTTATAGTAAATTGCACTTTATTGCCTAAAAAGGCTTTGATAATGAAAAAAAATGAAAATGCGAATATTTATGAGGAAACTCATCCTTATTATAGCAGCTATCACATTGTATCACACTGCTGTGGCGCAAAGACCTGATGATGAATCTTTTGATCCATTGAGCGATAATATTACAGATTATCTGCCGCCAATGGAGGCCTTATTGGATTCTGCCGTGGCAAATGCCCCGCAAGTGACCTATGAAAAGATGCGCACGGATTATTACCGCTATGAGGTTAAATCGGCCAAACGTGATATTCTTGAGCACTTTTATGCTGAACCTGAACTCAATTACGGACAATATTACTTTAATGATAAGGATGAATTAACACGATTAGATCGTTTTTACCTCACTCAGTCGCACCGTTGGAATTTTAATTTTGCCTTTTCCATTCGTTTTCCTTTGAGCTCATGGGTCGACAGAAGGAATCGCATTAACAAGCAAAAAAAATGGGTGGAAATATCCATGGCACAGCAAGAAATCAACCGTCAGGAAGTAAGAGCCAATGTGATTGAGTTATACAATACTTTAGTGCAGCAACAGAAGATTCTTAAAATCAATAATGATTATCAGCATTATACGAAAATACAAATGGAGATGGCTGAAAACGAATTTGTTAACGGTCAAATATCCACGGCTGAAATTACCAGACTTAAAGAAATTGCTACGCGGGGAGCCATTGAATACGAAAAAGCAAGGGCTGAGTTTGAAACAGCATATGATCTGCTTCAAAACATGGTAGGGATGAAGTTTAACCAAATTAAAGGACTTGAATAATGGATTTTAATCAATTCTTCAGGCTTCTTAAAGCGAATTTTTTATTACTGATTGGTGTACCACTCATTTTGGTCGTTTCAGTGTATTTTTTCGGTAAGAAGCAACCCAAGGCATACATGTCTGAAACAACAATATACACAGGTATTGCTTCTGGCTACTCTATAGAAGATCAGGAAAGAACTAATATTGACTTCTACGGAACCAATATGCAGTTTGATAACCTGATCAATATAATTGGTTCCAGAAACACCAAAGAGCAAACCGCTATTAGGTTATTAGCGCAGCATTTAAGTCTTGAAGAACACAATAAACAATACATTTCTGAACAAAATTATCGTGAACTGCAAAAAATTGTACCTAAGGAAGTAAAGGATTTAGTTGTAAAATATGGCCGAACCGGAGCTGAGCGTGATAAATTAGAACAAATCAAAGAGCGTGAGCGTGAAATTCAGCAGATGGAAGAGGAACTAAACCGGATGAAAAACCAGACCATTACCAGCGTACAACCTGATAATGACGAGTTTGACACAAGCAATGAAAATGAGACTAATCAGGATAATAAAAACCAGGATAAATATCACATGGTCAGCTATGGCGAATCGCTTGCCTCAATTGCTGCTCAGTATGACTTAACCGTAGGAGAGCTAATTCGTCTTAACAACTTGCAGGGTGGTGAACTGAAAGTTGGTGACCGTTTGCTTGTCAATAAGGATGAACCCAATTATAACCAAAAGCAAAATCAAGCCCCACAGCAAAAAAATCAATATCATACTATTCAGCCAAATGAAACGCTATTCTCTATTGCAAGACAATACAACGCTTCCATCAATGATTTAAAGGCATGGAACAATTTAAACTCAAATCAGATTCCAACGGGCTCTACAATCATTGTAGGTAAAGAAAAATCTGAAGATGATAACAGCCATCGGCAAAGAGAGGATGAAGTAGAATACTCAGAACACGTAATGGAAAATTATGGATATCTTGACCCTGAAAAAGAGGTTACGGAGCTTCGTTCAAAAGACGCCATTATACCGCCGGGTGTGGATGAAAATGATTACTACCGGACAGTAGAAAACCTTACGGCTTACTATCAGAGTAGCGATTCCAATTTTATCTATGAACTGTTGCAGTACGGGCATCCGCATTATAGTGTTGAAGCCATTTCTAAAGCAGAAATAACCCGGGTTCAAAACTCAGACCTTGTTAAAGTGACGTATTCCTCTGATGACCCTGGTATTTGTCAACAAACGCTGAAAATCCTCACCGGTGTTTTCATCAATAATTACAAGGGCTTACGCGTGACTCAAACAGACCAGGTGGTAAACTATTTTAAAGAAGAAGTACGCAAGGCCAATGAAAAGTTAAAAGCGGCTGAAGACCGTCTTTTGGAGTTCAATAAATCGAACAACCTTATCAATTACAGCGAACAGACCGAGGCGATCGCTGTACAAAAAGAAGAACTTGACAAGACTTACCAGGATAAGATGGTGGATTTGCAGGCGGCAAGGGCTTCTCTTGATAAGCTGGAATCCAAACTCATGAAAAAAGACAGCATTTTCCTGAAAAGTGATATGCTGACGAATAAACGAAATGAGCTTTCTAAAGTTACTGAAAAGCTTATCGTTAATGAAGTTGCTCAGGATTACGATGAAATCACTTCACGTGGTGTAAGAGAGCTCCGGGCTAAAAAAGCACGGTTGGAAGATGAGATCAAGCTTTATCTTGACCAATTATTTATGTATCAGCAAACAATAGAAGGAATTCCAATTGATGACCTTTTAAACAACTGGTTGGAAAATGTAATCCAATACGAATCTGCAAAAGCAAGTTTGAGTGTTTTACAAGGCAGAAAAGATGAGTATAAGGAGGTTTATTCTGTTTTTGCACCGCTCGGAGCAACACTAAAACGTATTGAAAGAGAAATAGATGTCAACGAAGAGGAATACCTGGAATTGTTACGTAGTCTCAATGAGGCACGTATGCGACAACAAAACCTAGAAATGACGTCAAATATTAAAGTGGTGGATGAACCGTACTATCCACTTACCATAACTGGCAGCAATACCAAAATACTTATGTTAGCGGCAGCTTTCCTGGGATTCATTTTGGTTGTTTTTGTCATTCTTGTTCTGGAATATTTCGACAATTCGAACAGATCCCCCGCGCAATTGAGAAAAGCTACCGGACTAAAGATGGCTGGCATATTCCCGGACCTGGGTATTACCGACGAAAGCATAGACTTGCCTTACACAATCAGCAGGTTAACAGAGATTATTGTGCAAAACTTAAGTCTGCAGTTAAGGCATACATCTATCAACAAGCCGGTGAAACCTTATTTTATACTGATATTCAGCACACAGCCTGAATCAGGAAAAACTACCGTTGGCCATCACCTTAAAGAAAAACTTGAATCATATGAGTCTAATGTGCTATATATGAACTATAAGCAATCTGATGATCAGGAATTCAGTGAGAGCGAATACATCTACGATATCAATAATCGCTTTTTTGAAATTGATCATGTAAAACAATTGCTCGACTCTACAGCGTTGCGCTCTGATAATGCAGAATATGATTATATCCTGCTGGAAATTCCGTCCATTATCCACAATTCTTATCCATTGGATCTCATGAAAACCATCGATGGCTCGCTGATTATTTCAAAAGCTTCAGAAACCTGGAAAAATGCTGACCAAATGGCGCTGGAAAACTTTATGCAGGTTTCTAATGAAGAGCCGATGTTTATTCTTAACCAGGCTGATAAGTATGCTATCGATGAGATGCTGCATGGTGTTCCGCGAACAGGCCATACGGCATGGAAACGATTCAAGCACAAAGCTACAGCACCTTTCAGGGTAAGAATTAAGTTTAAGGACGACGAACCGCAGAATCAATAAGTGGTGGTTGGTTTTATAAAACAAATCCTGACAAACAAAAATTTTCTATCTCTGGCCAGCAACATGTCAGTGGCAGTGTTTGGGTTTTTTAGCTTCATTTTGCTGACCCGGACTTTGACCAAGGATCATTTTGGTGAGTGGGTGTTGTTTATCACAGCCGGTAATTTTCTTGAAATGCTGCGCTTTGGCATTACCCGAACGGCCATCGTTCGCTTTTTGGCTGGAGCTGAAGGAAAAGAACGCGAAACCTTAATTGGATCAAATTGGATAATCGGACTTATTGTAAGTGCAACAATTGCTGTTATTTTACTATTAGCCAGGTTTACTTTCCCTGATCTCACTGTATCTTCAGGCTATCGTTTGTTTTTTCTTTGGTATCCGCTGCTTGCTTTCCTGAATTTGCCTTTTAATAATGCGCTATCAATTCTGCAGGCCGATCAGGATTTTTTAAAAGTGCTCATCGTTCGGATTGTTCAAACCGGCTCCTTCGTGATTTTCCTCATTTTTAATCTTTTCATTTTGGGCTATGCTGTTGATGTGGTTGTAGGCGTATATCTTGTTTTACAGTTAGTTACAAGCATATTTACTATGGTTGTGCAATGGGATGGCATAAAGTATATCCGCAAAGCAAGCCGTGAAGCCAATAAGATTATACTGAATTTCGGTAAATACACTACCGGAACACTCATCGGAAGCAATTTGCTGAAAAGCTCAGACACGTTTATCCTGGGAATAAGTACTTTTATGAGCACAACCGGCGTAGCCATGTACAGTGTGCCCCTGAAGTTGACCGAAATCATCGAAATACCCATTCGCAGTTTTATGGCCACAGCTTACCCCATGATGTCAAAAGCCAGCATCAACAAAAACTATCAGGAGTTTAAAAAAATCTATTACACATACGCAGGAGCCATTACTTACCTTTTAGTACCCGTAGCTGTTATAGGCTTTATTTTTGCAGAAGAGTTTGTTATTATTTTAGGAGGTCGCCAATATATTCATACAGCAGATATCTTCAGGATTTTTGCCATTTACGGTCTGTTGCTCCCTATCGATCGATTCACGGGAGTAGCACTGGATAGTTTAAACCGGCCGCGAAAGAACTTTTTTAAAGTAATATGGATGACCCTCGCTAATATTATCGGAGATGTTTTCGTTATTTTTGTGGTAATGAAGTATGCCTTGGGAGTAGCTTTAATAACACTGATTTTTAACACCGGACTGGCTTTTGACAATCTGTTTCCCGCAAGCGCACAGTTCAGCTTCTATTTTACGCTGCAGGGCGTTGCTTTGGTCACAATTTTGATGACAATTGTTGGAATGCTGGTTGGATATGGCTATCTTCGAAAAGAAATTGATGTGCACATGCGCAAAATTTTGGTAGAAGGACTGTATTTTTATCAAGATTATTGGGTTAAGTTTAAAAGTAAATTGAAGAATAAAACGTTGTGAATTAATGAGTTCAATAAGCAGAAATAAAACCGGGGCCATGATGCTGCGAGACCCTTTATCGGTGTTTTTGCTCATTTTATTAGCCGTAGGATTAGGTTATATCCTTAGCAACGGAAGTATGCAAACGGTAGTTATTCTGATAGCCATACCCCTTGTTCTTATTTACCTGAACCGGTTTTTTGTTAACCCCAGAATTGGTGTCTATTCAGTAATTATTCTTGCCTTTACAGCCATTGGTTTAGCCCGCTACATCCCCGGGGTGCCTCTTGGACTGAGTATTGATGGAGTTCTGGTTTTAACCTATATTGCCATCTTTTTTAAATATTTCTATCAAAAGCTGGATTTAAGACCGGTTCAAAATGAGCTCACATTAATTGCTCTTATCTGGTTTTTGTATTCGGTAGCCCAGTTTTTTAATCCTTTAGCGCTTAGTCAAACCGCATGGTTTTATGCTATGCGTGGCATGTCATTATACATGCTTTTGATTATACCTATTACGTTCTTAATCTTTAACAGAGTAAAATATGTCTATGTTTTTCTCTATTTATGGGCTTTTTGGACGGTTTTAGTTACCTTGAAAGGGGTTCAGCAGATGATGTTTGGCCCTGACTTTGCAGAGCAGCGTTGGTTAGACCAAGGGGGTGCTGTTACGCATATTATCTTCGGCGAATTAAGGATATTCTCCTTCCTCAGTGATGCAGGTCAGTTTGGCGCGGCACAGGCAGTGGCGTTTGTAGTCGGTACGATCTTAGCGCTGCATCTGAAAGGGTTCAGTAATAAAGTGATTTTTTGGACCATGGCACTGGCCGGCTTCTACGGTATGATGATCTCCGGTACTAGGGGCGCCATTATTGTGCCAGGGGCTGGGTTCCTGATATATTTGATTCATACCAAAAACTACCGGGCAATTATAATAGGACTGGTCATAATGACGGCAGCCACAGTTTTCTTTCGCTATACCTACATCGGCCAGGGGATTTCTCAAATACGGCGAATGCGAACAGCTTTTCGCCCTGCTGATGATGCCTCTTTACAAGTGCGGTTAGAAACGAAAGAAATTTTAAAAGATTACCTGAAAGATAAACCTTTTGGAGGGGGTATTGGCGCCGCCGGGAACTGGGGAAAGCGATTCAGCCCACATGGTTTTCTCGCCAATATCGCTACAGATAGTTGGTATGTGCAGATATGGGCAGAACAGGGAATTGTAGGTCTCATTTTACATCTGGTGATGATGTTTTATATTGTCTTAAAAGGTTCATACTACGTTATGGCGCGATTAGAAGACCCCGAGATAAAATTCATAATAAGCGCCCTCGTCGCCGGAATGGTCGGGTTGATGGGGGCTTCATACGGAAATGGAGTGTTTGGACAAATGCCATCTGGCATTATGGTTTATATTTCTATGGCATTTATTTTCATGTCTCCCTGGCTCGATGATGAAATGATAATGTTGAGAAAACGGGGCGAAAAGGTTTTTGATAAAGGGAGCTATATATAAACCGTTCTTTCTTACTTAAAATGCGTTTATTCACCTGATAAACTTACATCATGATAAATGAGAATGTACCACTGGTTTCTATCGTTACAATAAATTATAATCATTCGGATGTAACCGCTGAGTGCCTGAAGTCGCTTCGTAAAATAACTTATCCCAATACTGAAATTATTGTAGTAGATAATGCTTCACCTAAAGAAGATTCATCCTGGCTAAAAGAGGAGTATCCGGAAATCACATACATTAAAACCTCAAAGAATCTGGGCTTTGCAGGCGGCAACAACTTTGGCATCCGCCAGTGTAAAGGGGACTATATTTTATTGCTTAATAACGACACAGAAGTAGAATCCGGTTTCCTGGAGCCATTGGTGCAAAAACTGCAAAACAACCCTGATGCCGGGGCTGTTAGTCCTAAAATTCGTTATCATCATACTCCGGATATGCTCCAGTTTGCCGGATTCACTTCCATTCATAAACTCACTGTGCGCAACCATGCCGTAGGGTTCAATCAGATAGATAAAGGTCAGTTTGATGAGGACAGCAAAACCTGGTATGCTCATGGAGCTGCTATGCTGATTCCCAGAAAAGTAATTCAAGAGATTGGGCTTATGGCCGATATCTTTTTTCTTTATTATGAAGAGTTGGATTGGGGTTTTAGAATCAGGGAATCAGGAAAAAATATTTATTATGTGCATAATTCTCTCATCTATCACAAAGAATCGATATCAACCGGTTTTTCTTCTCCCTTGCAGGTATATTACTTAAATCGCAGCCGTATTCTATATATGAGACGTAATACAAGTGGATTTCAGTTTCTTATGGCTTTGTTTTACCTGGTTTTTATTTCCATACCCAAAAACTATGTGACCTTTTTATTTAAGGGAAAATGGAATTTACTTAAAGCTTACCACAACGCCATTGCCTGGCATGTAAAAAACCTGTTTAATCCAAAAATACATGAAAATCCTACCTTATGAAGAAGCGTTATCCTTTAGTAAGTATTGTTACGGTAAACTTTAACCAAAGTGAAGTAACATGCCTGCTTCTGGCATCGCTTCAAAAGGTAACCTATCCAAATCTTGAAGTGATTGTGGTTGACAATGCCTCTGCACAGGACAATCCGGATGTGATTAAGCAGCGGTATCCAAATTGCGTACTGATAAAAAACCCCATCAATTATGGTTTTGCTGCCGGTAACAACATGGGTATTATGGCTGCTAACGGCGACTTTGTAATGTTTCTGAATAATGATACGGAAGTGAGACCCGATTTTTTAGAACCGTTGATTGAGAAGTTCAAAACGCATCCCAAAACCGGGGCAGTTTCGCCAAAAATTCGTTTTTTTCATACGCCGGATACCATTCAATATGCCGGCTATACGGATATGAATCCGGTTACCATCAGGAATTTCGCTTACGGATACCGGGAGCAAGACCTTGGCCAGCATGACCAGGACCGCAAAACAGCTTATGCACACGGCGCTGCCATGATGGTTCCTATGGACCTGATTCGTGAGTTAGGCATGATGTCTTACATTTTTTTTCTGTATTATGAAGAAGCTGACTATTGCGACCGGATAAAAAGGGCTGGATACGAAATTCATTACGTCCACAACTCATTAGTTTATCATAAAGAATCAATTTCTACAGGAAAGTTGAGCGCTTTAAAAATTTACTATCTTTATAGAAACAGAATGGTGTATATGAGAAGAAATATTTTTGGAAAAAAGTTTGTCTTGGGCATGCTTTATCAGCTTTTTGTAGCTATTCCAAAAAATGCACTTGTCATTCTGTTAAAGGGGAAAATCAAGCTTTTTCATGCTTTCTTGCGCGCAGTGGGATGGCATATGAATCATATGTTTGATAAAACAATACATGAAAATCCAATGTTATAATATAATAAAGTGATATGGAGCTTTTCTATACAATTTTAAATATTCTGCAGTATGTGCTTTTGTTTTATTTGGGCTTAGCCTCGCTATATTTTTTTATATATGCCTTTGCTTCAAGGCTTGGAAGAAAATTCCCCTCCCCTGCCGGACAACAATTTAACCGGTTTGTGGTGTTGATTCCCGGATATAAAGAAGACCAGGTAATTGTTGATGTTGCCCGCGAGGCTACCAAACAAGATTACCCGAAAGATTATTATGATGTAATCGTTATTGCAGATTCGTTTTCTCCTGAAACCCTTGAAAAGCTGAATGAATTGCCCGTAATTGTTAACGTGGTTGAGTTTGAGAAAAGTTCCAAGTCGAAAGCCCTGAACAAAACCATGAGTCAGATTCCAGACGATAAGTATGATGCCGTTATGATTCTGGATGCGGACAACGTGATGGCGACCAATGTGCTTTCCTTGATGAATGATGCGGTAAATGCTGGATTCACAGCAATACAGGGACATCGCATGGCTAAGAATCAAAACACTTATTTTGCGCTGCTCGATGCTATCAGCGAAGAGATCAACAACAGCATTTTTCGCAAAGGGCATCGCAAGCTGGGGGTTTCCTCAGCGCTGATAGGTTCAGGGATGGCTTTTAAATATTCTCTTTATAAAAACTATATGGCAACCATTGATTCTTATGGTGAGGATAAAGAATTGGAGTTTAAACTGTTAGCTGATAATATCAAAATTGAGTACAGAGACGACGCCTGGGTTTATGATGAAAAAGTATCAGAAGGAAAGGTGTTTGTAAAACAACGTACCCGTTGGCTTTTTAATCAGTTTTATTATGCGTTTCGTTATTTGGGCGAAGGGATTAAACAGTTGCTTGTAAAAGGGAACTTTGACTATTTTGATAAGTTGTTTCAGCAATTCCTTCCTCCCCGCATTATGCTGATTGTGATGACTACAGTGCTTACTATCGGTTCTTTTTTCTATAATCCATCTGTCCTAAGTTGGGTATGGACAATCCTGTTTGGAATTATGGTAGCTGCATTTGCCTTGGCTGTGCCTGACCGGTTTTATACTTTCCGCACCTTCAAAGCTGTATTTTATATCCCCTACGGCTTTTTTCTGATGATGCTATCGCTCAGCAGACTGCAAAGCGCAAAAAAAGGTTTTGGAGCCACAACGCATACTGTAACCAAGGTGGATGATAAAACGAATAATTCATGATATGATATATTAATAAATTGATTTTTAAAGGATAAACAAAATGCTAAAGTTCATTTAGCCTTATACGGATTACAAACAGGAACACATGGATATAATTGTTTCAATAGGAATGTTGCTTCAATGGCTGCTATTTATCTACATAGCGCTATCAGCGTTCTATTTTTTATTTTTTGCGGTGGCATCAATATTTCCATATCATATCCGTGAAGATAACCTTCATACGCAGCACAAATTCGCTGTGCTTATTCCCGGCTTTAAAGAAGACAAGGTTATTCTTGAAGTCATTGATGAATCGCTTAAGCAAAATTATCCTTCAGATAAGTATGATATCATCGTTATAGCCGATTCGTTTGAAAAAGCTACTTTAAAAAAAATCCGGCAAAAGCCGGTCAGGTTAATTGAAGTTTCATTTGAGAGCAGCACAAAGTCAAAGGCCCTCAACAAAGCGCTGGAACAATTGCCTGATGACGAATATGATCTTGCTGTGGTGCTGGATGCAGACAACATTATGGAACCGGATTATCTGAATAAAATCAATCAATCCTTTACTGAAAACCAGATAGCAGTGCAGGGCCACCGCATAGCCAAAAATGACAATACCGCTTTTTCCGTGTTAGATGCTATCAGCGAAGAAATAAACAACAACGTGTTCCGCAAAGGACATCGTAACGTGGGCCTCTCCTCTGCCCTAATTGGCTCGGCTATGGCTTTTCGCTATGACTTTTTCAAGGAAATCATGAAGGATGTGAATGCTATAGGCGGTTTTGATAAGCAATTAGAGCTTAAAATTATCAAAAACCGGGATAAGATAGATTATCATACCTCAGCATATGTTTTTGATGAAAAAGTTCAGAACTCGCAGGCCTTCAGCAACCAAAGAAAAAGATGGATTTCCGCTCAGTTGTATTATCTCAGAAAAGATTTTTTGATATCATTCTGGCATTTTCTGTCAAAAGGAAACCTGGATTATTTCAATAAAGCATTTCAGTTTGTGCAGCCCCCACGCATTTTGCTATTAGGTTTAATTTTGATAATCAATGTTTTATCACTTATTTTTAATCCGCCTCTGTTTCAGATACTGTGGGCAACTGCGCTTATTTTTTCCCTAAGTGGCTTTTTTGCTGCCACGCCGCGCAGGTTTTACACCTTCAAAACCTTAAAAGCATTATCGAAACTACCGGCTGGTTTTTTTCTGATGTTCAAGTCAGTGTTTTTTCATCGCGAAGCAAAAACTCAGTTTATTCATACAGAGCATTCATCAAATTATCATAAGGAAAACAAGTCATCATGAAAATAGGTATCGAAGGACAGCGGCTTTTCCGCAAAAAGAAACACGGCATGGACATGGTAGCTTTAGAGCTGATTAAGCAACTTCAGCAAATCGATCATGAAAATGAATATGTGATTTTCGTAAAGCCTGATGAAGATAAAACGGCCTTGCAGGAATCTCAAAACGTTAAAATAGTGGAGCTTGACGGAGGCAGCTATCCACTATGGGAACAACGGGCTCTTCCTAAAGCTGCTGCAAGGGAAGGGTGCGATCTTTTGCATTGCACATCCAACACAGCTCCGGTATGGTCAAAAGTTCCGGTGATGATTACCTTGCATGATATTATCTATCTCGAAAGCATCAGCTTGTTTCAAAAAGCCGGAACCTGGTATCAAAAACTGGGCAATATGTACCGCAGGTTGGTGGTGCCGCGTGTTGTAAAAAAGGCAAAAAAAATTATTACTGTTTCTAAGTTTGAACGCGAGCGTATACGGGATTTTTTTGATTTTGACCAGAAGGATGACCGGCTGGTAGCTGTTTATAACGGGGTGAGCAGCCATTTTAAACCGGTTACGGATGAAATGATAAGGCAGGAAGTACGAAAAAAATACAACCTCCCGGAACATTATCTTTTCTTCCTCGGCAATACCGACCCGAAAAAAAATACGGAAGGTGTTCTCAAAGCCTTTGCGGCATACGTAGATAAAGCAGATAACCCGCTTACACTGGTGATGCTTGATTATGAAGAGTATGCGCTTAATCAATTACTTTCGGCAATGGGTAAGGAATCGTTGCGGGAGCACATTTTTTTGCCGGGATACATAGTGAATACCGATTTACCAGCAATTTATGCTATGGCAACGATATTTTTGTATCCTTCCTTAAGAGAAAGCTTTGGCATACCGATGCTTGAGGCTATGGCCTGCGGCACTCCGGTGATTACTTCAAACCGGGCCTCGATGCCTGAAGTAAGCGGCGGCAAAGCCAAAATCGTGGACCCGTATCAGCCTGCTGAAATTACAGAAGCAATATTTGAATTGATCAACGATCAGGCATTACGCAAAAAGCTGATTGAAGAAGGCTTAGAACAAACCAAGAAGTTTACATGGCGGCAAATGGCCGAGGATGTGCATCGGATTTATCAGGATATTAATCAAAAAAACAACGCATAATGGAAAACCGGGATATCATTTGTTTTGGCTTACAGCCGTGGGACTTGGAGATTGCTTTTACGCTGAAATATACGGCGATTGAAATGTCTAAAAAAAACCGGGTTTTGTTTTTAAACCCTCCCCTGCACCGGGGTGACTTGGTCAAAAACCCGAATCATCCGCGTGTGGTAAATCGTAAAGCTGTGCTTAAGGGCGAAGAGCCGGATTTGTTTCAGTATAATGATAATTTGTGGGTTTTTACACCCAAAACCATAATTGAGTCGATTAACTGGATTCCGATTCCATTCATTCATGATGCGTTAAACAAAATCAATGATAAACGCTTTGCTAAGGAAGCCATGCGCGCCATCAATCAATTGGGGTTCAAGGATTATATTTTGTTTGACGATAATTCAATGCTGATTGGATATTATTTTAAAGAATTGTTAAAGCCTAAATTCTCCGTTTATCTTTTACGCGATGCAGTAACTCTGGTTTCTTATCATGCGCGTCACGGGAGCCGTCTTGAACCTAAACTGATTAGCAAAATGGACCTGATGGTGGCTAACAGCGATTATTTTGCCAATTATGGCAAGCAATACAACAAGCATGCTTATATGATAGGGCAAGGTTGCGACTTAACACTCTATAATGACAAGGAAGGAAAAATACAAGTTCCTGATGATTTGCTTGCCATCAGGAAAAAACCCATCATCGGGTATGTGGGAGCCCTCACAACTATCCGGCTGGATATTGAGGTGCTGGTGCATATTGCTAAACAAAGGCCTGACTGGAGTCTCGTGCTTGTAGGCCCGGAAGATGAGGTTTTTCAGGACTCTGAGCTGCACAAGCTTGATAATGTATATTTTTTGGGAAGAAAAGAGCCGCATGAATTGCCCGGATACATTAAAGGTTTTGATGTTGCGCTTAATCCGCAAATAATCAATCCGATAACGGATGTGAACTACCCACTCAAAATTGATGAGTATCTTGCGCTGGGTAAAGCTACGGTAGCCACCAAAACTACCTTTATGGATTATTTTAAGGAGTATGTTTACCTGCCTTATACCAAAGAGGAGTTTGTTGAAGCTATTGAAAAAGCCCTCAAAGAAGATACAACTGAAAAACAATACGAACGCATTGAATATGCTTCTACTCATACATGGGAGAATTTCGTGGAGAAAATTTATGATTACCTTGAAATGATTGAAAAGGAAACGAAATAACCAAGTTTGTAGGTTACTATGTTTATAAGTTTATAAGTTGTTTGAAAGGTGTTTAAATGCCTATGTATTTAGGTGAAAGTTGGCAAAAAGCAGTTGGCAGTTGGCAATGAAGATATTTCGGGTTTTGCGTAATTCGCTAAAAATTCGCATTAATCCGCGTCTATGGTCCCGAGACTTCGGGATGGAATTTATTTTTATGAATTAACAAAT
>JBNJGK010000007.1:29567-43133 GCA_051747665.1 Bacteroidota bacterium
ACGAATCACGAATCACCAACATGAAAAAGCGGGACATTGTCATAACAGGATTACAGGATTTTCATGCAGAAATTGGCTCAAATGCAGTCAATCTAGCTTATGAATTCGCTAAAAAGCATCGCGTTCTGTATGTCAATTATCCGCTCGATCGGCTCTCTAAGTGGCGAAATGCTTCTGAGAAATCGGTGCAGCGAAGAATAGCTGTCCGGAATGGCCGGCAAAAAGCGCTTGAGAAAATAAACGATAATCTATGGGTATACACTCCGGATGTTATCTTAGAATCGGTTAGTAAAATACCGTTTCGCTGGCTTTTTGATGAAATCCTGAAAAACAATAACAGAAAGTATGCTAAATCCATACAGACAGCGCTTTCAGAATTACATATCAATGACTTTATTTTGTTTGAGGACGGGGATTTATACCGGACACTTTATCTCAAGGAATGGCTGAAACCCTCGCTATTCATTTATTACAGTCGTGATAATTTGATAGCTACGCCTTACTTCCAGAAACACGGCCCCCGAATTGAAAAGGCTTTGATGCAGAAAGCGGACGCGGTGCTTTGCAATTCCGAATACCTGGCTTCGCTGGCTCGTCAGCATAACCCGGAGAGCTATGACGCCGGCCAGGGCGTAGACACAGCTCCCTTTGAGAAAGCTCCGGGAAAAATACCGGATGAGATAAATAATGCGAAAAAACCCGTTATAGGATACATCGGGGTTTTGAGTTCATTGCGGTTGGATGTGGCTTTGCTGGAGACAGTAGCTGAACGCAATCCTCAGTGGACCTTTGCCTTTGTGGGACCAGAAGATGAAACCTTCCGGAAAAGTCGTCTGCATGAATGGCCGAATGTACTATTCACCGGAAGAAAAGACTTTCAGGACTTACCTGCTTATCTGCATGGGTTTGATGTGGCAATAAATCCGCAATTAATAAATGATGTAACTATTGGCAATTATCCACGTAAAATTGATGAATATCTGGCAGCACAAAAACCGGTTGTGGCTGTGAAAACAGAAGCCATGAAGATGTTTAGCGAGGTTGTTTTCCTGGCTGAGGGAGCCGGTGAGTTTGAACAAAGAATTAAAAATGCGCTGGAAAGCAAAGACTTTAACAAACAAGAAAGACTGAAAACAGCCAAACGCCACACATGGGAAAACAGTGTAGACAAAATTTACCAGGTTATTCAACACATCGAAAAACAAAAAGGGCATGGGACTAAAGGAAAAAATTAAAGATAATCCGAGACTTAAAAAGCTGGCGCTAAACCTGATGATGCCACGCAACCAGGCTCGTCCCCGTTTATGGGTTCGGTGGTTTGTAAACCCTTTCCGGCATGAAAAAGGCAAACATGTGTGTATTCGCCGAAGAACGCGAATGGATGTGATGCCCTGGAACTATTTTTCGATTGGCAATGATTCTACCATAGAGGATTTTGCAACGGTTAACAACGGGGTTGGCGATGTGGTGATTGGTGAACGGACACGCATCGGCTTAGGCAATACGATCATCGGACCGGTCAAAATCGGAAATGATATTATGTTTGCCCAAAACATTGTAGTGAGCGGACTTAACCATGGGTATGAAGACATTAATACGCCCATCAGCGTTCAGCCAACATCCACAAAAGAAATTGTCATAGAAGATGAAGTCTGGATTGGAGCTAACAGCGTTATTGTAGCCGGAGTAACCATAGGTAAACATTCTGTGATAGCTGCCGGCAGCGTTGTCACAAAGGACGTTCCCCCCTACACTATCGTGGCGGGAAATCCGGCGAGGCAGCTCAAACAGTATAATTCTGAATCAAAGAAATGGGAAAAAATCTAATCATTTAATAATTTGCTGACATGGTTCAAAAAATCATAACCTTCTCCCGATATCTGCGGGATTTTATCCGTAACCGGCAATTCCGGTTTATTATTACAGCCATAAAGTATGAGCTGACGGGAAAAACATCTTATTCCAATAAACTATACCGGAGCGACCTCGGTGAGTTTTATACGCGTAAAGGTACGCTCGATTTTCAGTTTGCCAATTGGGCCTATGAGTGGAATGTGAAAAAATTTATGCTTGAACACTACAAAAATTATGATGTGTTTATTGATGTTGGTGCAAACATCGGAACATACAGCATTTTGATGGCTCAAAAAGGAAAAAAAGTAGTTGCGTTTGAACCTGTTCCCGACAACTTCAGGGCTTTTCATATAAACCTGATGCTTAATTACCTGCAAGATAAAGTCAGGTTCTTTAACGTTGGACTGGGACGCAATAAGGAAACTGCTAATTTTTACTTTAATCCTGTAAATACAGGCGCTTCACATATTATTAAAGACAACACACCGGAGAATGACAATTGTGTTTCCGTTCAGATTTCTCCCTTTGATGCGCTTTATAAAGACTTGAATATTGCGCCTGAAGATAAAGTACTGATGAAAATTGATACTGAAGGAATGGAGGTAGACGTGATAGAAGGAGCTGTTGAGTTTCTGAAGGCACAAAAACACATCCTTATTGTGCTTGAAAGCGTGCACTCTGAAGAAGGCCCGATAAAAGAGGCGCTCAACCGCATTGGTAATTTTGAGTTTTCGCGTGTGGATGACCTGAACATGGCAACCAAAAAATCCAACTGATATGAAAAGCATTGAAATCATTTTCTGGGTTCTTTTATTTATCGTGTTTTATAGTTACCTCGGATATGGCATCGTGCTGTTTTTTATTATAAAACTGAAACGACTATTCCGGAGTAATAAAGCTGAAGGCTTAAAGCAGGATTATGAACCACATGTCACCCTGTTCGTAGCCGCCTATAATGAAAAAGATTATGTGGATGATAAAGTGAAAAACGGTTTTTCGCTGAATTACCCTAAAGAAAAAATTCATCAGGTGTGGGTTACCGATGGTTCAGATGATGGCACGCCGGAAGTATTAAAAAAATATGACGGTGTGGAAGTTTATCATAAAGATGAACGCGGTGGTAAAATTGGCGCCATGAACCGCGGTATGCAATTCGTTAAAACGGATATTGTGATCTTTTCTGACGGAAACACCATGCTGGGTAAGGATTCCATCCAGGAAATCGTAAACCTGTTTAAAGACCCTTCTGTTGGATGTGTTTCAGGTGAAAAGCGAATTGCCGGCAAAGATGCTGACGTGGCTGCCAGTGCCGGTGAAGGCATATACTGGAAATATGAATCTACCCTGAAAAAATGGGACTTTGAGCTCTATTCTGTGGTAGGCGCCGCCGGAGAGCTCTTTGCCATTCGTAAGCCCTTGTTTCAGGAAGTTGAACGAGACACGCTGCTGGATGATTTTATCATCTCCCTGCGCATTGCTATGCAGGGTTACCGCATCGGCTACAACCCAAATGCGTATGCCATTGAGTCGGCCTCTGAAAATGTGAAAGAGGAGCTCAAACGTAAAGTGCGTATCTCAGCCGGCGGCTTTCAGTCGGTAGCCAGATTAAAACCGCTGCTAAACCCATTCAAATATGGCGTGTTGTCATTTCAGTATATCAGCCACAGGGTGTTGCGCTGGGTTGTAGCTCCCTTTGCCCTGCCGGTTATCTTTTTGCTGAACCTTGCATTGGCTATTCACCAGGGAATGCTTACGCCACAACTTTATCCAATCCTTTTTGGACTGCAAATCATCTTTTACATTGCCGCTTTGGCAGGATGGATTCTGGAAAACCAAAAGATGCGTTTTAAAGTGTTGTTTGTGCCTTATTATTTCCTGATGATGAATTATTCTGTATTTTTGGGATTAAGAAGGTACATGAAAGGAGGTCAGTCGGTAAAATGGGAAAGAGCCAAAAGAGCAAAATAGGGTTTTTATTTTTGTTATGGATAACGCTGGCCGCATTAGCTCCGGCTCAAAACTGCGATTATTTTGTAGATAAGGGTACCGTAGTTATAGACGGAGATGAGATGGATTTGCAAGCCGGTGATGTAGTGTGCCTGGAAGCTGATGTAAAACCTTATATCCTGATACAAAATATTGATCCTGATGATGTTTTCTCAGAACCGGTGCGCATTCAAAACCATGATGGACAGATTTTGATCGATACCGACCATTTTTATGGGATTTCTATTCAAAATTCAAATAATATTATCCTTAGCGGGAAAGGCGATGATTCGTTTACCTATGGCATTCATATTCGCAGAGTGCAAAACGGAGCCGGCGTCGGAATTACCGATCACAGCTCCAAAGTGGAAATTGAGGGCCTTGAAATTGCCAATACAGCCATTTCGGGCCTTGTGGCTAAAACGGATCCGTATTGCGAAGACGGTGAAATTAAAGCTACACGTGATGACTTTACGCAACGCAACATCATTATCCATGATAATTATATCCACGATACCGACGATGAAGGAATGTATATCGGCAGCGCTAAATACACAGGTTTTACCCTGATGTGCAATGGAGAAGAGCATACGGTCCTGCCCCATGTAAATGAAGGCGTAGAAGTATATGACAACGTTTTAGAGCGTACGGGATGGGATGCGATACAGGTTTCCAGTGCAACCACCGGCTGCAATATTTACGATAACCTGATATTTTACGACAGCCATGATGGTCTGGAATCGCAAATGAGTGGCATTCTCATTGGCGGGGGAAGCTCTTGCGATTGCTACAATAATGTGATTGCTGATGGAAAAGGCGATGGCATAGAAGCGCTGGGAAAAGGCAATTACATGGTTTACAACAACTTAATAATCAGACCCGGCCAATCGTTTTTCCCGGGTGACCACTCTAAGGCTAAACATGGCATTTTCAGCAACCATATTGCTACAGAGGACAATGCCTATCTCTATTTCTACAACAACACGATTGTCAGTCCGAAAACCACCGGAATTACGTTTCGTAACGACCAGATAGCCGATGCCAGGGCATATAATAACATCATTACAAATCCCGGCGCTTACGACGATGTTGAAGACCGCGCTTTTATTGATGTTCCCGAATCTGTTACACAATTTGACAGGAAATCAAATTTATTGCGGGTGAATACCGCTGATGTATATTTTGATGATCCATCAGAGGATGATTATGACTTATTAACAACTTCGCCGGCTATAAATGCAGGCACAAATGTTTCGGGTTTTGATTTTGATATAGAAAGACGTTCCCGGCCTCATGCCGGAGGGTGGGACATTGGGGCATATGAATCGCATAAGCCGGGAGTGGGGATTGCTGAAGCACAATCCGAAAAGATACAAGTTAAGATTTCACCAAATCCTTTTCAAAAAAGCTTTTCAATAAAATTTTCACCAGACAACAGATCTTTTGTACATTTAAACATTCAAAGTGTCGACGGAAAAAATATGTTTCGCCGTTCAATGACAGACTGCCGGAATAAGGAGTTAGAGTTGGATGCATCTCATTGGCCTTCTGGTGCTTATATGTACAGGTTTTTGAGTAAGGATGGCATTAAAACAGGAACGATTATCAAACATTAAGACAATGAAAGACTTTTTGAAAAAATTTCTTCCTTACAGTGCAGGTGTAAAAATGAGAGGCTTATACCAAAAGGCGCTATTAATTGCCTACTCGGGAAACAAATATTATTGCCCGTTTTGCGATAACCGTTTCAGGAAAATGTTGCCCGGTGGAGAAGACCATCCTGTTATCCATGAAAAGAATATTGTTGGCGCAGGCAGAAGAAACAACATGCTTTGCCCCAGATGCTTTTCCACGGATCGCGACCGGCTGATTTATCTTTACCTTAAAGAAAAGACTGAGTTTTTGACCAAACCGGCCAGTGTTTTGCATATTGCCCCTGAGGGCAGCCTGAAGCATTTGCTAGAAAATTTACAAAACCTGGAATACCGCACAGGCGACAAATTTGAGGAAGGATATACCGGATATTACTATGACAGAGATGTTTTACAAATGGATGTAACAGATATTTCAGAGCCTGATGAATCATACGATTTGGTAATTTGCAATCATGTTTTGGAACATATTCCTGATGACAGAAAGGCAATGCGCGAAATATATCGTATACTAAATCCCGGAGGCGAGGCTATCTTACAGGTACCTGTGTCCATGTCAGCCACGGAAACAAAGGAGGAAACTGTTGCTTCTGACGAAGAGCGACAAGCAAGGTACGGTCAATTTGATCATGTAAGGCTTTATGCGGCTGATTACAAACACCGCCTTGCTGAAGAAGGCTTTAAGGTTGAAGTTCATAATCCTGAAAAAGACGGATGGAAATCAAATCTGAAGGAATATGCCATTAATCCATTAGAGAATGTTTATGTAGGAAAAAAATAATTCTGTTTATGATACGCACATTACCCTTTGCCCTTTTACTTATCTCCTGTTTTTTTGTCCTTAACCCCGCTAATGCACAGCGAGAAGTGATAGGCAAGAAAACAGCAGACAGCTTACTTCGCATAATAACAGAAAACCCGGAAAAGGATAAAAGCATATTCTTTAACAAATTGGCCCGCTATTACTATTCTTTTGATGAAGACAGCGCTGCGCTGATGACCAAAAAAGCGCTTGAAGAAGCAAAAAAGCATCAGAATATATCAGAAAAAGCCTATGCTTATAAAAACGCAGGGAATATGTTTATGCATAAAAACCAGCCAGACAGTGCATTTCAATATTATGCCAAGGCTACAGACTTCTTCCTGCAGGAGGGTGATGAGAATGGTCTGTCAGCAGTCTACAACAACATAGGCGTTATTCACAAGACTTTAAGCCAATATGACCTGGCTTTGAAATATTTTAGTAAAGCCGGCCGCTTGCTGAAGAAAACAGAAGCTGATGCTACGTCTAAGGCGGCTTTGTATTCAAATCTCGCCGGAACACATTATCTTAAAAGCCAGCCAGAGCAAGGATTAGCCTATCTCGACTCGGCTTATGCCTTAATTGAAGAAATTCCGGAGAATTACATGAAAGGCGTTATTTACAGCAACCTGGGCAAGTTCTTTACCTCAATGGAGCGATATGATAAAGCGCTTACGATGCTGCAAAATGCAGAAGAAATCTTTTCGCCTGAGAAAGATAAAAAGATGACGGCTATTGTTTACAACAATCTCGGTGAAGTATATCGCGAAATTTATAATTACAACCGTGCGGAAAATTATTTTAATAAAGTCCTGGAAATAAGCAGTTCCAACCAGGACTCTCTAAGCATGGCGCTTGCAATGATGAATGTTGCTGATATCCTTTATTTGCGGAAAGCATATGAGGAAGCACGTCAAAAGTTGCTGAAAGCTCAGGAGATTTATTCCAGTATTGGAAATCAGCCGGCCCTGATTGAGACGGTATTGACGATAGCAAAGACATATGCTGGTGAAGACCGTCACAATAAAGGTTTAACATTGCTTGAAGAGTATGAGGATGCTTTGATCCAAGAAAGCAATCCCGGTTTGCTGCACAGCTATTATGGCTCAAAGCACGAACTGCTGCAGGCTACAGGCAATTACGAAAAAGCCTATAAAGCGCTGAATCTTTTCCACCGTTATTCAGATACAGTTTTGCTCAACAAACACAATGCCTCAGAACATGTGCTCAAAAAAGAGCTTGAAATGGCTGGCAACGAAATGCAGCGAAACATAGAGCACGAAAATGAACAAGCCGCAGCAAAAGCGAAAAGCCAGGCGATATTCTTATATATTGCGCTTGCGCTTTTAGTAATTGTACTGATATTAGCGCTATGGCTTTTTTATCGCGAAAAGCAAAAACGGAAAAAAAGCGATGCCGAATACGCACTGATGAAGTCAGAGCTCGAAAAAGCCAGGGAAAAACAACATGATATTGATAAAGACATTGAGGATAAAGTAAAAAAGCGTACCGAAGAACTACAAAAGCAAATTGATGCCTATAAGAAAAAAGATGTTCAACTAAAGAAAACCCTGAAAGAGGTAGAAGATGCCAACTACCTGAAAAATGCCTTTCTTTCTAACATGAGTCATGAAATCCGCACACCACTAAACGGTATTATTGGTTTTTCCAGTTTGCTGGAAACTGAATTATCATTGCTGGAAAATGAAGAGCTATACGGTTATGCAAGCGGCATACAGCAATCAGGAGAACGTTTGCTGCACCTTCTTAACAACATCATTGATATCAGCCGCATTGAGGCAAACGACTTGCAGGTAACATTGCAGGAGTCTAACATCAACCAACTGATAGAAAAAAGCGCTGAAATCTATAAGTATCAGGCTGGCGAAAAAGATCTGTCGCTCAATATTAAACTCGAAGATACGCCTATGGCTTACGTAGATCCTGACAGCGTTACCAAAATCTTATCAGATGTGCTGGATAATGCTGTGAAATATACCGAAAAAGGGTTTATCAATGTCACCAATGGGTACGATGCGAAAAAGAAGGAAGTTTTTGTAAAAGTACGCGATACGGGGATAGGAATTGACGAGCAGTATCTCCCCAAGGTTTTTGAAGCTTTCAGACAGGAAAGTCTTGGCTATTCCAGGGCCTTTCAGGGTGCCGGACTGGGTCTTCCGCTGGCAAAGCGTTTGCTCGACCTCATGAACGGACGGATTGATATCGAATCTAAGAAGAGTGAAGGTACCACAGTCATTATTTACCTGCCGACAAAAGAAACATTTCAACATGTACAGGAGTCGCTCCACCCAACCAAAGATAATAAGCAGGCAGATGAACAAACAAAAGCTCCAAAGGATGTGCGCATCTTCCTGGTAGAAGATGACAGGATGAACAGGTTGGTAATCAATAAAATGTTATCCGATTGGAAGGTAGATGACGGGGAAGATGGCGATGTTAGCATTGCTAAAATATCAGAAGCTCACAAGCAGGGCATTATATATGATATTATGCTGTTTGACATCAACCTGCCTAATCCGTGGGACGGCGTGAAGCTCATGCACTATATCAAGAAAAAGTTTCCTGAATACGAAAATATTCCGTTTATAGCCCAGACAGCTTATGCGATGCGCGGCGACCGGGAGCGGTTGCTGGAAGAAGGTTTTGATGATTACATGTCTAAACCCATCAGCCAGCAAAGACTGCTGACGACCTTATACAAGTTTTTGAATAAAGAAAATGATGCTTGATGGAAAAAAAGAACGAACCGAATGAAATCCAGGCCATTCATCAGAGTCATGCCTGGCTGCTGCAAAAACTGAGTCATGACCTGCTCATACCTATGAACGGCATTGTAGCTATGTGTCAGGAGTCAAAGAAAGCCATCATCACTGAAGAAAATGAGGCTACTGATACCGTGATTCAAACGGTGAATAACCTGATAAGCGTAGTGCAGGGGATGTCGGTTTATGCATCGCTACTGAAGGATGAACTGCGGAGCGAAGAAAAGATATTCAGCATCAAAGATTTATTCTCCGAACTGGAAAGCCTGCATCGGTATCTGGCAGAAACCAACAAGGTAGAAGTAAACCAGGAATATGTAACCGATGTACCTGAAAAGCTTTCCGGAGATTACAGGCTGATCCGCCAGCTTTTGTCAGGGTTTTTGTCAAATGCACTGAAGCACACGAAAAAAGGCTGGGTGAACCTGTCGGCAGAGGTTTTAAAAATGGATTCCGCACAAATCACCATACGTTTTATGGTAAAAGACAGCGGCAATGGAATAAACGAAGAAAAGCTGCAAAAAATCCGCACAGCGTTGAAATCCGCTACAAAGCCAGATTTGATGATATCAGAAGACATTGGGCTGGGACTGGTATTGGGCAAAATCATCAGCGAAAGACTGGGAGGGAGTTTCGACTTTGAAAGCAAGCCCTCTGCCGGCTCTGCTTTCTGGATTGACGTCCCGCTGAAACCTGAGAAAATAGAGTCAGAACCGGCAACAGGAAAACATCCTTTCAAGACCGAAAACCCCAAACGCATTTTGCTCGTGGAAGATAACTACCTGAATCAAAAGTTTGTAGCGGCAGCGCTGCTGAAAGCAGGCCACTCCATAGAAATTGCCGAGAACGGGAAAGTAGCGCTGGATAAATTCCATCAGAAGTCATACGACCTTATTTTGATGGATATTCAGATGCCTTTGTTCGATGGCATCGAAACTACACAACGCATCCGAAAAGAAGAAGCCAAATTTGAACATAAGAAAACGCCTATAGTGGCCGTAACGGCCTATGCAATAGAGCATGACAGGCAAAAATGCCTGAATGCCGGAATGGATGAGTATCTGACAAAACCATTTAAACCGGAAGAGTTGCTCCAAATTATAAATGAACTTTAGAGTTATACATCCTGAATAATTCAGTTGACCATAGTAACTCCATAAGGAAAGAAGAATAAAATGCATATTGTGAGTCTGCGCTAAAGCATCCGGGTTAATCCGATTGCCGGCTCACAACATCCATCACCTTGATATCGTAGATCAGTGTCGCTTTTGAGGGAATTTTATCCTGATCCCCGGCCAGTCCGTAAGCAAGATGGGAAGGAACAATCACTTTAGCCCGGTCGCCCTCTTTCAGTAGCTGCAAGGCACGATGCAAGCCACTCACAACATCGCCGCCCTCTCCTACTTTTATGGGCTCGGGTTTTCCATACTCTTTGATTTCAGAGCCATTTATCAATTCCAGGCTATAGGTGAACACAACTTCGTCACCTATTTCAATTTTTTGTCCTTCTCCATTTTCATACACTGCATAATAAATCCCTTTCGCTTTTTTCAGCGGCCATTTATGTCGCCGGGCATAATTGAATATCATCTCCTTTTCGGCCTCCACAGCCGATTTATTGGCTTCTATGAGCGCTTCTTCCAGGTCTTCCTGCTGTTTTTCACGCTTATCACTGGTGTCTTTCCCGGAAGGGTTGCACCCAATCATAAAAACCATCACTGCTATGGCAAAATAAATTCGATTAAAGTACATTGAGTTGCGCTTTATATTTAGGTAATAACGAACGAAACAAAGCAATCGTATCCGTCATACTCTTATCACTGGAAGCCCCGGCAGCCCTTTCATGTCCACCGCCATCAAAATGATTCCGGGCAAAATCATTCACCGAAAAAGCGGTTTTAGATCGCAGTGAAAGCCTGATTTCTCCGTTTTTCTCGGTAAACAACGCCGCGAAATTAATCCCTTCAATAGACAACCCATAATTAACCAGCCCTTCTGTATCTCCTGACCGATAATCAAACCGTTCCATATCTGCTTTGCTCAGGTAGATATAAGCCGTGGAAAATTCCGGCAACACGACCAGCCGCTCACTAAGACAAAACCCAAGTAAACGCAAACGCTTTTCCGAATACGTATCATACACCCGGTGGTTCAGCAAAGCCACATCCACACCGCGGTCAACCAACTGCGCAGCCGCCTGAAACGTCCGGCGCGTCGTACTGCTGAACCGGAATGAACCTGTATCGGTCATGATACCCGCATATAAAGCTTCTGCTGTATGTTTACAAATGTAAACTTCGGAGTTCAACTCCTGAAACATGTAAAAGACAATTTCGGCTGTTGAGGAGTAATCGGGATAAGAAAAGACAAGATCGAACTGAGATTCCACGGGCTCAGGATGATGATCGATCATGACTTTATATCCTTTTGCCTTTTTCAGGGTTTCTTCCATGTGGTTGGTGCGGGCCATTTCATTATAATCCACGCAGAATAATATTCCGGCTGCTTCTATGGTCTTTTTCGCCTTGTCGGAATGATTGTCATAGATAGTAATGTTTTTGCTGCCTTCCATCCACTTCAGGAAGCGCGGGAAATTGTCAGGTAAAACAACCTCTGTATTGAATCCCTGGTTGGATAAATAGTGATGCAAAGCCAGGGCAGAACCCACAGCATCGCCGTCAGGATGCGTGTGGGAGGTGATTACAATAGGCTGGCTATCCTGCAGCTTGGTTTTCAGGGTATCGATTTTTGTTTTTTCCACGTTTTTTGATTTTGATCTGCAAACTTATAAAAAATATCCAGCGCTGCATGGGAAACAAATTCCTGTGCCGGGTGTTGCCTCAGATGAATCTTTTGTATCTTTGAAATGAACGTAAAATCAAGTTAATTTATGAAAAACGACCAAACACTTACCATCATTAAACCCATGGCAGTAAAAAACAACTGCACAGGAAAAATCCTCAACATCATAACAGAAAATGGATTTCGCATCAGTGCTATGAAAACGATGCATATGACCCGGGAGCAAGCTAAAGCGTTCTATGCCGTTCATAAAGAAAGGCCGTTTTACGAAGACCTGGTCACGTTTATGACATCCGGACCCGTCGTTGTTGCTCTCCTGAAAAAAGACAATGCCGTGGAAGCTTACAGAAAATTAATTGGCCCTACAAATCCAAAAGAGGCTGCGGAAGGAACCATTCGCCATCTGTGTGGTACGGATATTCAAATGAATGCCGTACATGGCTCAGACAGTGATGAAAATGCTACTGAAGAGGCGAACTTCTTCTTTAGCTATGGAGAGCGTTTCTAAAAGTACATTTGTAAATAGTATACTTTTGTATATTTATTTGGGTGTATAGATTTTAAAAGTATCGTCGCTGTAGAAGGTGACGATGCTTTTTATTTTTGATTCCACTTTATATTCTGCCGGGTCTTCATCCCTGACCTCCGGCGGTTCTTTCTTTTGGTTTTCATGTATGGCAGACAACTGATTTCTCAACTGCGTTACTTCTTTCTCCAATTCCTCAGCCTTTGCTTGGTATTTTGCGGCATCCTGACTGGCAGACTCCTCTCCCGCATCATCCTCGCGGTGCATGCTTCCTTTTCCAAACAAAAGCCAGTCCGGATTGATATCCGGGAATCGCTTTAAAATGCGACTGACAAAGTCTAAACTTGCCTTGTTGCGCCCGTTCATGACATGCGACATGTTGCTGCGCTGTATGTTAATCTCATCCGCAAATTGCGTCATGCTCATATTTTTCGCTTTCATAATAAAGGCTAAACGTTCTTCCATAGTGGCGGTTTTCATTTGTTACAAATTTACAAAATTATTTGGTTACATGGTTTGCATTTGTAGTGTTGTTTTATAAATTAATTTCCAACTTTGATTTATGTGAAGTTATGTTTAACTGATGGGATTATTATATTGGTATTATGTGCTTTGTGTTGTCTTGGTTTACATTTGTATAAGTTACAAAATCTCATCAATTCATTAAACCTTAGATTTAATTAATCTTTGTATTAGTTTGTTTTTAAGTTATTTAATACCCTTCTAATCCTCTAAAACATCTTTAGTTACATTTGTATTGTTAAATCAAGGTGAATGTTACATGTGTATACTCATAATAACGGTATAGAATATACTTTTGTATACTGTTGTTCACTTGGTAGATCAGGTAACGCCCCTACTCTTTTCGGGGTTTTCAAAAACTGTTGTGGGGGATTTTGGAATGAGCGATTCGATTGTCCCTGGCTCCTACCCCAGCCAAAATCGCAGTTCAGACTCTTTGGATTTTATGTTTCTAATGCTTGGTATTTGTCTTATATAACTTGCGGGTCGGTATTGCGATGTCCTTTTATGATTTCGGTGCTGTCGCTTTAAGTTGGCCAATTGAGTATCTTATAGCCAGCATTTTTGCTGGATCACAGGAAGTGGGGTGATGTCTTTATTAAAGTTAAAGCTTGGTATGTTATCGTGTATTTATTTCTG
>JBNJGK010000008.1:0-12746 GCA_051747665.1 Bacteroidota bacterium
ACTCGAAACACTCGATGAAGTAAGCCAACTGAATCCGGAATATCCGGGATGGATGATAGAGCGTCAGAGTGCGGATCGGCAGTAGTTGTTGGTTTAGAAGGTTGGTTTAAGTAGAGAACATGCGATTTGGATATCCTGTTTTCGGTTGGTTTCACTGAAAGAAACGAATAATTGGAAATCTTCAAACACAGGTTTTCAGGTTTTTTTCACAACTGTTAGTGATTAATTCTTTGGCAGAGAACAACTAAAACTCAGAATATCAGTGGCCAGGCTAAAAAAAAAGCCTGGCTTAAACAGGTCATCAAAAATCCTCTAAACTGTATTTGTGTGCCCAAGCAAAAAGACTTTTTTACCGGCCTCCACTTTTTTCGGTTTGTATCTCTCAAATTGTTGTTTGCCCTCTTGTTCCCAATATTCGTCGTAATGCTCCCAACCATTAATGGCATCCATTATAGGTTGCGTTTCCAAAAGAAATCAGGTTCAGTTTATACATCAAATAAAACCGTATCTTTTGTAATCTAAACCATCTTAAAGCCCGGCATACTTGAACAACCGTGAAAAAACGGATAGTTCAAGTGTTACGATTAGGTATCAAGCTTTCTCGTTTTATTCCAGTAAATATTCCATAAATGGTTTATTGCTGCGAGTTTATCTAATTGAAGGTGCTCATAAGTGATTTTACAGCTAACTTATTATTCATAGACCACCGCATATTTTCTGAATAACATGAACAACTTTTTTGAAAATTAAAAAAATAAACGTACATTTACAGGTTCAAACGCTTGTCCCATATTGAAATAATGGCGCCAATAATAAACATCATCCTTTTTCAAGGATTATTTAAATATCTGAATAACAGACAAAAGTGTGTTTTGGAACATAATTTGAATGTCCAGACGATTAAACTATTATAAAGCAAAAATGTACTTTGGCAAGTTAGATATAGACCTTATTGAAAAAACGCTTTTTGATGGAAATTCAGATGAAGGCGGATATATTATTATGCTTGCTGAAGAGGATATGTTTTATTCGGCCGCCCTTATTGACCTTTTTAAGTTACATGAGAGCAAATTTATTGGTGGAATTTTCCCGAAAATCATTGACCAGGGTAGTCTTAGAAAAAGAGGGGTCATCATCAATAAAATTTCAGGAAAAGCGCAAACGTTTATTTTAGAATCAAGGGATAACACACAAAAGGCAGTGCAACCCTTAGTTGACTATGTTCATCAGCACAACCCGGCATCAGCAATCATGTATATCGATGGTATGACGCCATTCATATCCAGTCTTTTATCTTCGGTATATCGCTATTTAGGCACAAGCGTACGCTATTTTGGTGGTGGGGCCGGTACTTCGGACTTTGTTCAGAAACCTGTGGTATTTACCGATAAGGGGATGCTTGAAAACAGCATCGCAATTATGTTTACGGCCGCAGCATCGCATATCAGCATAAAACATGGCTGGGAAAAGCATAAGGGCCCTTTATTGGTGACAGAGGCAAAACATAATATTATTCATACAATTAACTGGGAAAAAGCTTTTGATATTTATCGTAAAGCTTTGGGCAAGGAAGGTGCTTTCATTAATGAAAACAATTTCAGGGAATACGCCTCAAACTATCCTCTGGCCTTTTTCAGGGAAAACGATGAATACATAATCCGAGACCCTTTTATGGTAAAGAAGGATGGGGCGTTGGTTTGCGTGGGCAATGTTGATGACAATGCGTTAACCTATATTATGAAAGGGGAGAAAGAAAAACTAAAAAAGGCTGCTGTACAATCGGCAAAAGAAAGTTTGCAACAGGCAGGCTCTGCCAAAAACTTAATTGTTTATAGTTGTTTGTCCCTTGAGCATTTTCTTGGTAGTGAAATCCACTCTGAAATGGAAGCAATAAAAACGTTGTATCATCAATTTCCCCATTCACAGGATTTCTCAGGAGCCCTTACATTAGGAGCGTTTGGCTCGATGAAAACAGGATATCTTGAATTTTTCACCAAATCTGTATTAACCGGCGCAATTCATGAATAAACAGAATCAAATAAATATTATACATGACATTTCTTTGCTTTATGAGCTCTCTTTGGCCGTAGGAAGTTCTTCTGAGCTAAAAGAAAACATTCATGGTTTTGTCCAGGTACTCATGGCCCGAAAAAACATTGATATTGTAAACGTATGGCTGAAGTCGCAATTTTTACATCCTGAAGCGGAAAACCCCGGATATGATCTGGCATACAGCAATCCGCGTTTCCGAATAAACACAGAAGCGCTTCCGCCTGATACGGCAATAGCTTCGGCTGTTAAAAACAAAAATGCAGATTCAGTGTCTTACCTTTCGCCACGCTTTGAAGGTTTTGTAACTGAAAAAGGTATTCATAACGGTGTATACACTGTTTTCCGTTTGGGTGATATCGGGTTTGTGAAGTTCTATCAGTTTGCTCGTCGCTATGAGTGGAGTCAGGTTGAAATGAGTAAACTCGAAAAGGTTATGGATCAGTTTACCCAATCGATTATCGGTTGCGTGAACCATGCCAGAATCATTGAAGAAACAGAAAAAAGGCTTCATATTGAGAAAAATCTGCGGGAAAAAGAACAAGAGCTTTTAAACCTCGTTCAGATTATTCATGATGTATTTTGGGTTTATGACCATAGCCAAAAAAAGTTTGTCTTTGCCAGTCCGGCCACAAAGGACTTGCTGGGCCTTACTTCGGAAGAGCTAACTCAGGATGCCGGGCATTTTAAACGCATTTTGCAAACATCAGAACCCGACGCTCTGCTTAACCGCATTATTCACTCTACTAATGATTTAATTGAATTCTCCATCCGGTTTTCCGATGGCACAGAACGATGGTTACGTTCTTCAGCTCATACGGTTAATACTCCTTTCAAATCAAAGCGTACAGCAGGAATTTTCTCTGATATAACTGAGATGAAGCATGCTGAGCAAGACCGCGAATACCGGCTCAGTTTCGAAAAACTTTTGCTGGAAATAAGTACAGCATTTATCAATTTGCCACATGAACGGGCTGACGAAGGCATTAATAACGCTTTATCAAGAATAGGAGCTTTTGCAGGAGCTGACCGAAGCTATGTTTTTGAGTTTCATGATAATGATACGTTGATGAGCAATACTTATGAATGGTGCTCTGAGAATGTCACAGCCGAAATAGATAACCTTACGAACCTGCCCTCAGACACTTTTCCATGGTGGATAAAAAAGTTATCTGCTTTTCAATCAATATATCTACCCACGCTGGATGCCTTGCCCGAAGAGGCGGTTGCTGAGAAACAAATTCTGGAGGCACAATCAATTCGTTCCCTGGTAGTGATTCCGCTGGCCTCGCGGGGGCGCCTGGAAGGATTTATTGGTTTTGATTTTGTAAAAAGCTATGCTTCTTTTTCAGATGATACCGTGAAAATGCTTCGTTTTGTAGGTCAAATGATTATGAATATGCTTGATAACAGGCAGAAAAATGATCAGCTAAAACGACAGGAGAAGCGCTACCAGTCTATTGTAGAGTCGGCTACAGATATTATATATCGCATTGATGACCAGAGCCGGTTCATTTTCACGAACGAAAAAACATTGGAAGTTACAGGTTTTTCAAGGCAGGAATTGATGGGTATGGATTTTGAACAAATAATTCATCCTAACTACGTGGCCAATGTTTCGCGGTTTTACCGTGATCAATACCGCAAGAAAATAGAGAATACCTATCTGGAATTTCCTATCGTAAACCGCTTTGGTGAACAACTCTGGATAGGACAAAACGCCTCGCTCAATGCTGCACCCGGAAAAAACGCAGAGCTAACAGTTGTAGCCCGCGACATCACTGATCTTGTTAATGCCAATGCATCATTAAAGCAAGCTTATCAAAAGGCTGAGCAAGCGAACCAATCGAAAACGCAGTTTGTAATAAACACCAGCCATGAAATTCGAACTCCCGTGCATGCTGTCGGAGGACTTTTATCTATGCTTGAGGGTACGCCGCTTAACCAGGAGCAAAAAACACTGGTAAAAAAGCTGAAGAGCACGTCAAAAAGCCTGAATACCTTAATTGATAACGTCATTGATTTCAAAAAAATTGAGTCTGACACGATTGAACTCAAAGAAGAAGCTTTTAATATTAAAGATTTATTGCACATGTTAGTAGACATGCTGCGATATACGGCAGAGGAAAACAAGGTGTTGTTGCATTATGAAATTGATCCTGATATAGAACCTAATCTTATTGGGGATGTAGGGAAATTGCAACGAATACTTATCAACCTCACCGAGAATGCCATCAAATTCAACCGCGAGGGCGAAGCTACTATAAAGGTTTCATCCAGACATGACAAAAGCAAATACCTGGTAGCTTTTGAAGTTGAAGATACAGGTATAGGAATCGATCCGGAGTTTCTTAAAACGATACAATATGAATTTGATCAATCGGACAACACCACAACCCGGCGCTATGACGGTTCAGGGTTAGGTCTCTATATTACTTTGGAACTCATTAAAATGATGGGTGGAAAAGCGGACATACAGAGTCATCCCCAAAAAGGAACAACAGTAAGTTTCACCCTTCCCTTACAAAAGCAGAAAGAACAGGATATGACCGTTAAAAAACAACCCGATGCTGAAGAATCTAAAAAGCATTTTCCGCATCTGAATATTTTGATTGCTGAGGATAATAAAATAAATCAACTGGTAGCGTCGCGTGCACTAAAATCCCTAAAAATAAAACATGACATTGCTGCCAACGGCAAAGAAGCCGTAGATATGGTGAAAGATACGGATTATGACGCAATTCTAATGGACCTTATGATGCCGGAAATGGATGGCTTTGAGGCTTCTGAAGCCATCCGCAAGGAACTGAAAAAGTCTATGCCTATCATTGCTTGTACGGCCAAGAAAGTAAAAGGCACCATCGAAGAGTGTTATCAGGCCGGCATGGATGCTTACATTACCAAACCATTTAATGAATCGGATATTCGCAATCAGCTTAATAAACTTAAGATGTGATTTAAAGTATCGCGAAAAGCTGGTTCACAATGATTAACAATACCAAGGCAAACGGATAAACCGTAGCATAGGCTACTTGCGGGGCGTTGGATTTTGTGAGTGGCTCCAGCGCACTTAGCGCAGGTGTACTGGTCATTGCCCCTACCAATCCGCCAATCAGCGTAAGAAAATTCATTTTCAAAACGTAACGGCCATAAACAACAGCCAGAAACATGGGCACTAAAGTAACTATTGCACCAAAAAGCAACAATTGAAGTCCGTTATTACTTACGGTTTCTATAAAATTAGCTCCGGCTTTAGTACCCACGGCTGCCAGGAAAAATATTAATCCGATTTTTCGAATCAACTGGTTCGATTCTCCTGCAACATTCCACAGCAAGGGGCCAGTGCGGCCTATTTTACTGAGCACTAAAGCCGATATCAAGACACCTCCGGTTAAGCCCAGGCTTAAATTGGCTCCTCCTAAAGGTAAAGTTATGCTACCCAAAAGGATTCCCAGAATTATTCCAATAGAAACCGGCAGGAAATCCAGTTCAATCAGTTGGCTCCGGCTATCGCCCAGCAAGTCAGAAAGCTTTTTCATGGTATTGTCAGAGGCCGCTACCATCACTTTATCGCCATAGCGAAGCCGGCTGGAGGGATTGGGAGTAATATCAATACCGCTTCTGCGGATGCTGGTAGCTGTAGCGTTATAGCTGGCAAAAATACCGAGCTCACCCAGTGACTTGTTGACTACATCTTTATTTGATACCAGAATACGCCGTACAACATATTTCTTACTGAGAGGAATTTGCTTTTCGGTATGTCTACCTACGAGCAGTTCCATATTATTAAGGTTTTCTTCAGTGCCCACGGCTTTTACAATATCGCCCTCATGCAATATGGTTTCAGCATTAGGAGTAAAGGCTTCCCCATTGTGGAGTACCCGCGAGATGTTGGTCCCTGTCACACTGCGCAATCGCATTTCTCTCATCGACTTACCAAAGATGCGGGGATTTTCTACAACATAATTTTTATTGATAAGCACCGGATAATCACGATGGAGCTCGTCCTCGTAGGCTTGTTCTTCTTTTTTCAGGTTGATGTTAAAAATGCGATGCATTATTGTTGAAAGTACAATCACGCCAACGGTTCCGAAAAGATAAGCTATACCGTATCCGATAGAGGCTTCTTCTGAGCCGGTAGCCTCAACGGCTGCTGCCAAACCCGGAGTGCTGGTTAATGCGCCGTTAAATAAGCCGGCAGCCAGGTTAAAGGGTGTATGGAATGCATATGCCAGGGCAAGCGTTAAGGCTATTCCGCTAACTACAACGATGATAGCTATGGATAAAAGTTGGTATCCTTGCTTTTTAAAAGACTCGAAAAAACCCGGGCCTGCTTGTATGCCAACAGAATATATGAACAAAATAAGCCCTGTTTCCTGAAAAACGGAAGGTACCTCATAACCTAAATGACCTAAAAACAAGGCGGCAAAAATAATTGCAGATACATCAAGTGAAATGCCTTTAATCCGGACATGCCCTAAAAGCAATCCCAACATTATCACGATAAAAAGCACAAAATATGCTTCATTGAAAAGCCCCATGGATGCCCCTGTTTTTTGCAAAATTAATCGAAAACCCGGGTAAAGAAGAGAATTAATCCGTTTTTTATCTGCATACGTATGCGAAATTCTGTGCCATAAAAGACCAAGCTTCAGGTCTGATTTACCGCTTAAACAATTGTTCCGGTATGCTCTTTCACCAATGAAATCAGATTTTTCATAAAAATATCAGTAATCTGAATGAGTTGTTCGAAGAAGATGAATCATTTGCTGATTAACACATTAAAAATCTGCTATTCATACCTGATAGCATCCACCGGATTCATTCTTGATTGTTTTCGGGTATGGAAAACAACCGTAGAAAGGGCCATAAGCATAACGATACCTCCAGAGAGAATAAAAACGATAAGGGAGATGTTGATGTGATAGACAAAGTTCTGTAACCAATTGTCGACAAGCCAGTATATCAGGGGCCATGCTACCACGTTTGCTGCAGCGATAAGTAACAAGATTTCCCGGCTTAGCATCATGATTATCCCCGATATTTTGGCGCCCAGTACTTTCCGGATACCAATCTCTTTGGTTTTCGACTCTACAAGGTAGAAGGTCAGTCCGTACAGCCCTGCAAAAGATATTAGTACGGCCAGGATGGTGAACAACTCCACCATGCTTGCGGTTTGGGTTTCAGTTTTGTAGAGCTGCTCCATCCTTTGGTCAAGAAACTGGTAATTTAAGGGCCATTCTGGCGCTACACCAGCCCAGGCTTGCTCGATTTCTCCAACTGCATTTTGAATGTTGGGGGTGGCTAGTTTTATGATGAGGTGCATTGTAAAGTTGGGCCAGGAGTGTTTGTTAGGATAGAAAATCGTTGGGGTTACTTTTTGCCGCAAAGAGCGGTAGTGGATGTTTTCAACTACCCCGACGATACGCCTGTCGTTGTTGTCGCGGAATCCGGTTAACTTTTTCCCGATGGGGTTTTTTAAACCCATAGCTTTTGCCGCCGCCTCATTAATGATAACACTTTGCGTGGAATCGAGGGAGTTTTTAGAGGAAAAACTTCGCCCTTCCAGTATCCTGGTTTCCATCAATTCGAAAAAATTGAAATCCGCTACCACATAACCCAGGTGATGTTCGGTCTTGTTTGGATCGGATGCCAGGGTGAAGCCAGAGTAATTGTTCATAGGAGCTCCCGGCACAGAGCGGGCTCCACTTACATCCATCACATAAGTAGACTTGCGAAGCTCATTCTTCATCCCGTCATAGCGCTCAGCCATTCCGTCTGCCAGCGGGTTTTTCACGATGACCGTGTATTCTTTGTTAAATCCAATATCTTTATTGTTGATGTATTTCATTTGCTTCCAAATCAGTATGCTGCCGATAATCAGACCTGTACAAATGATAAACTGCGTCAGCACTAACACCTGTCGAAAATGCAGTTGGGAGCGGCTTTTTGAGTTACGAATATTACGAAGTACGTCCCCCTTCAGCACCTTGGTGGGCTGAAACGAGGAGAGCACAAAAGCAGGATAGCTTCCTGCAACAAGGGCTACAACCATGATGATTCCAACGAGACCCGCTAACAGGTCAGTGTTTGCCAACAGATCAAATGACAATTCTTTATTGAGCGCCGTATTAAAAGAAGGCATAAAGACCTCCACAAGAACAGATGCCAAAACAACACCAGCCATTGTGTACATGAATGACTCGCTGAGAAACTGGCGGATAAGCTTTTTACGATCGGCACCCAGCACTTTGCGCAGACCCACTTCTTTTGCCCGGTTAGCAGAGCGGGCAGTAGAGAGATTCATAAAGTTAAAACAGGCTATAAACAGAATGAACACAGCGCTTAGTGAAAAGATGTAGACGTTGGTAATATCTCCCTGCGCAGTAATGTCCCAGGTGACATTTTTAGATTGCAAATGGACCTTCTTAAGGTTTTGTAAAAAAATATCGGATGAGTGCATTATTCGGCTTTCCTCAATCGGGTTGAAAGCTTCTTTTATTTTTTTACCTGTAGCTTCTGGTGAAGCTCCCTTATTTAAGAGCAAATAAAAGTGCGCCGATGCATTGCGCCAATTATCCAGCGCGCTGGGGTTGATTTGCTCCAGCATTCTTATGTTTGCAAAAAAATCCGTCCGGAAATGTGAGTTTTCCGGAATGTTTTCCATCACGCCCGTCACCACCATTTTGTAGTTGTTGTCGTATTCAATAATTTGCCCGATCGGATCTTCATCCCCAAAGTATTTTTTGGCTGCTTTTTCAGAAAGCACAATCGAATTGGGTTTAGTAAGAACATGGTTTTTATCCCCGTAAATCAAAGGATAGCTAAAAACGTTGAAAACGGTTGAGTCCACAAAAGTGATGTCTTTTTCATAAAAGGCCTTTTCACCTTTTCTCAAGCTTCCATTGTACGTGAGAAAGCGAATTGTTCTGTTTATTTCAGGAATATTCTCATCAAGAAGCGTTTTTGCTTTGCCGGGAACAATCGCCATCATTTTTTCCGAGGTCGGCGATTTAAACAGCAGGCGGTAAATGTTATCTTTTTTTGCGTGGTATTGGTCATACTGAAGTTCATTCTGGACAAAAAGAAAAATGATAATGCAGGCTGCCAGGCCAACAGCTAATCCTAAAACATTGATTAATGAATATACCTTGTGTTTTTGGAATAATCGTAAAGTTATTTTCAGATAATTTCGGAACATTTGTTTTTTCTAACTCAATAATAAAAAGATATGCCATTGTCTTTTACTTATTGAATATCAGACACAAAAGAGGTCTATGCGAAAGCTATAGTGTTCTGTGATGGACGAAAAATGTTCGATCCCGAACAGTATTTCAAAACCTATTTTAATTCGGGGTTTTGAAAAAGAGGATAACAGTCATCTATAAAGGTTGTTACTATTATGGAAAACAGCTTATCAAACTTCACATTCCTCACAATGGTTCATTGCTTTTGATGAGCCTGTTGCTGATGAATGGCCAAAAATTCTGCTGAAGGTTTCTCATCAAGGCTCATTTCGTTTATGTGTGTTTTGATATTGTTTTGAGCCAAGTCGGCAATCAGGTTGGTCCGGATTTCATTTTTCAGCTCCCATGCGTCGGATGCAGTATTTGCCCAGGCAGCTAACCAGCACTTGTAACTTTTTTCACCCATTTCCATAATCCAGAAACTGGGTTCTTCATAGTCAGCAAAATGCTTGCTGGCTTTTGCAGCCTTTACGGCTAACTGGTTGACAAGTTTTAAATCTGCCGAGTAAGCTACCTGAAATTCAACATGAGCCCATTGGTAGCGATCGTTTATTGACATGTTGACAAAATCTTTTTGCAGCATCCGGCTATTTGGGACGATATACCTGCGCCAGTTCCATATTTTGATAATGGTATGAGTGATAGTAATATCTTCCACCGTTCCATAATGGTTATCAATAGAAACCGTATCCCCAACTTTAATGGGCTGGGAGAATGAAATGACAATCCCCGAAATCAAATTTTCGATGAAAGTTCGTGCCGCTATACCGATAATCACACTGAATGCCCCAACCATTATGGAAATAAGATTGGCCGGAATGCTGTTCAGAAACGGAAATATCAAAGCCAGAATCCAAATAGTGGCAATGACAATAACCGATAGCTTTCGAATAATGGAGAATCGATTTTCCACACTTTCGATAGCCGCCTCGCGGGTTTCCCTGAAAGGACGCTTCAAAGGAGTACGGGTTTTGATAGACTCAAAACCCTTGCGGCCGAAAACACTTTTTCGGCGTGCTTTTTCCACCCGGTTGATGTGGCGTTTGGCTAACCAAAGCAATACAGCTCCCAAGGGAATTACGATGGAAAAATATAACTCTAAATTGTTCATCGTCAAATCATTAATAAAGATTCAAATAAAATCGGGCAAATGTATAATGAATTATGACGCTGTCGTCAGGACGAACTAAAATTAACAATAAAATTTCTTTGGGGCAATATTCATAAGGGCTGAAATGCTTTTTTGTGGAATAAAACCGTGGGATAGGCTTACTCAATAATCTCTATGGCATTTGTCAAACAAATTACATGTCGTCTAGTGAAAGGGCTTGGTATTCAATATCATAGTCCCGGATCTGTGTTCTTAGGTTTGCAGATTTATCTATGAGTTTTTCCTTACTGATTTTGTCCTTGTTCATTTTGACCTCAGCTATCAAAGCCTTTTTTTCATTTTCATTTATCGCCACAATATCAATTTCGTTCTTATTTCCTTTTTCCCAATAGCTTCCTATAGTGGAATATTCGCCGGTTAATCTTAACTTCTCTTTGAAATAAGTTTCCAATGCTTCCCCGGCAAATGTTGAAAAGTCTCGCTCAACTATTTTTTTAACATAATCGTAATTTTCTATTTCAATAGCGCTTCTGTATTTATAAATAAACCGAAACCAAAACCTTAAAAAACGATCATTGATTTTGTATTTATAGTTACGCGAGCCTTCTTTACTGAATATTGGTTTTATTTTTTGGATGAGGTTATAGTCCTTTTCAAGTTTCCCCAGAAATCCTCCTATGCTTTTGCCAAGGACTGATTCCATTTCACTGCGGGATGTTTTGGAGGAAGAAAGTAATGTAAGTATGGAGAAGTACATCGTATATTCTTTCCCGAACTCTTCAATCAGCAAATTTTTCCCTTCTTCCAGAAGATAGCCGTTTTCCCGGAAAATCTCATTAAGGATGGATTGGAAATCAGTGATTCCTTTATCAACAAAGAGTTCTACATATTTTGGAACCCCACCGGTAATGGAATAAAACGCCAACAATTCCTTGCCGGAATAATTGGAGGTATTATCATTCAGTATATGTTTAAGGGTGTCCACCGAAAATGGTTGCAGGTATATGCGTTCGCTGGCTCTGCCAAAAAGGGGTTCTTTGGCATGCTCGAACAAACGTTTCATAATAGAATATATTGAACCGCTTATTATAAGATGCATGCTTGTGTTGTCTTTATTGCTGTCCCAGATATTCTGTATTTCGCTGAAAATGGAGGGATTAATTCTTTCAAACTCCTGGAATTCATCAATGACAACATTTATCTTTTGATTTTTGGAAACATCCATGAGTAAAGCAAAGATATCTTTAAACTCGGTTATTTCTCCATAGACAGGCAGTTTGAGCTTATCCCGGATTTCCCGGATAAATTCTTCGCACAGGAGTCTTTCGTTTTTTCTGGCGATAAAGAAGTATAAAAACGTGTTGTTTTCCAGCGCTTTGAGTATAAGTTTGGTTTTTCCTATCCTGCGTCTTCCTGTAATAACCGTAAGTTTTGATCCGGAGTCAAGCGATTTCGAAACGTCTTGCAGTAGTTTTATTTCTGGTTCTCTATCGTAGAATTTCATCTTTTTAATTTTTGGAATATTTATTACTGTAACGTGTGTTACTGTAATAGTGGTTACAAAAATAACAAATTTTTACAAGATAATTTTTAGGAATACCGGTTAATCCCAATAAAATTGGCTGAGTTTTCATCATTTATAAAGCAATATTCATAAGGGATGAAAAGCTTTTCTGTGATGAACCGTATTTTTATCATCATAAGAATATTAATTTTGGCCAATAATCTGCAGGGGTTTTGAAGCTGGAAAAAACATTGCATGAGTAAACAAAAACAAGATATTTCTAAATGGGTTGAAAGCTACACCTCAGCCATGTTCAGTTATGCTTTTCATAGACTTTATGATGAGGATCTTGCCAGGGACATTGTTCAGGATACCTTCGTTACAGCAGCCGAAAAAATAAAGGATTTCAGGGGTGAAAGCACACCCAAAACATGGCTCTTTTCCATACTCAAATATAAAATCATTGAGGTTTACCGGAAAAAAGCTAAAACGCCACTCCCGGCCGACACCTCAACATTAGCTGATTTTTTTGATGACAGTAACAGTTGGAGTCAAAACCAAAGGCCCATGCCCTGGAGCAATGAAGATCTGCATTTGCTGGATGATAATGATTTTAAAAATGTCCTTAAAGAATGTTTGGATGCGCTGCCCGCGAAATGGTCCTCTACCGTAAAACTGAAGTACCTGATGGATAAAAAAGGAGAGGAAATTTGTCAGGAATTGGATATCAGTCCTACTAACTTTTGGCAGATTATGCACAGGGCGAAGTTAAATCTGAGGGATTGCCTTGAAAAAAACTGGTTTCAAAACTAAGTTGCGATGAAGAAATTGATGC
>JBNJGK010000008.1:12846-41717 GCA_051747665.1 Bacteroidota bacterium
CTAACTTTTGGCAGATTATGCACAGGGCGAAGTTAAATCTGAGGGATTGCCTTGAAAAAAACTGGTTTCAAAACTAAGTTGCGATGAAGAAATTGATGCATATATTATTTCTTTCATGCCTGAAAGCTACTGAGTTAATAGAGAAGAAAATTTATTTCAGGCTAACACTGAAGCAAAAAATACAATTGAAGGCACACAAGGCTATGTGCAGTGCTTGTTCTAACTATGAAAAACAATCCAGGTTCATGGACCAGGCTTTAAAATATTTTAATAATGCGAATGGAAGTTCAACAGACTTATCTGAACTAAAAAAAGAAACTTTAATAAAAATCAAAAACCTGGAGCAAAACTAATTTGCTTTCAAATCAAACCACATTTATATGGCACGTATTCAAGTTATCGAACATAACGAAGCTGATGGCAGGCTGCTGGAAATCTACAATGAGCTAATCGATAAAAGGGGCAAACTTGCCGAAATCCATAAAATTCAAAGCCTCAGGCCTGAGAGCATCCTGAAGCACATCGATCTGTATCTTGAGATTATGTTTACAAAATCCGAGCTTTCAAGGGCAGATCGTGAAATGATGGCGGTGGTGGTATCCGTTTCAAATAAATGTAGCTATTGTAAGATGCACCACAGCCAGGCCTTAAACCATTACTGGAAAAATTGGGACAAAATCCACCAGCTCGAAACGGATTACACGCAGACCGATCTCGATAAAAGGCAAAAAGCCCTCTGCCGCTTCGCCCAAATGCTTACTGACAAACCCGGTGATTTTAAGGAAGCGCATGAAACAAACCACCTTAAAAACACCGGCCTCAGCGATAAAGCCATTCTTGACGCCACCCTGGTGGTGGCCTATTTCAATTTTGTTAACCGCATTGTGTTGGCCCTGGATGTACAGGCGGATGAAGAGGAAGTTTCCGGATATAAATATTGATTTATGACAATCCCAGATTATAAAACCGAAAAAAACCACCTTTCTATTCAGCGTTTTCAGGAAATGGATTACCTGGCGGTTTCAAGCTATCAACTTCCTGTTGAGCTGATGATGGAAAACGCCGGTTTAAAGTTGGCTATGCTTGTTACAAACACAAAACCGAATTGCTAAAGTTGCCCCGAAACATTCAGGCCTATCTCGCCGACCTTGGAATCCCACTGGCTGTTTACAATCAATTTGCGATAGAACAACCTCCGTTCACTATCAGTCCTTTACTTCGCTTGCGCTGAATTTGCTGATATTTATCAATTGCCCGCTGAATAGACTGTGTAAAATCATTGGTTTGAAAGCTTTTTAAACTCTACAGATATCATGTTACAAACAAATTATAATCTCATTTTGTATAGCTATGTCCGTTGGGCAGGAGTGGGATAAATGGATTTGTTCGTCTATGCTTTTAATTTACATCAGAGAACAGCCTGTCAATATGCTGCCAGTTCAGAAATTCGGTACCATTGCTCCTTTTTTGTTCTTGGGCTCCGGGATAGACGATAAAAGCTTTTCTCGAACCGCTTAACTTATTCCAATACAGTAGGTTCTTGAAAAAATCTTTTTGGATTGTTTTTCCGGATTTTATTTCACAGGGGTATGTAACCCGCTGTTTTTCTATTATTAAATCAATCTCCCTTCCGGTTTTATCACGCCAGAAATAGAATTTAGGGGGATTGATTTTTTGTTGCTGGATTTTAATAAACTCCGAAACAACCATTGTCTCAAAAACGACACCTTTAAGGGGGTGTGTGTTCAGGGTTTTCTTTGAAGTGATTCCAAGTAAGGAGCATACCAGTCCGGGATCATAGAAATACAGTTTGGGCCGTTTTACTATTGTTTTCTTGAAATTTTTGTGGTAGGGATTTAACAAGAAAACAACAAAACTCTGTTCCAGCACGGCTACCCAGGATTGGACTGTTTTCACATCCACACCGAGTTCAACAGAAAGGGAGTTGTAATTGACCTCCTGTGCCGTCCGCCCGGCCAGCAATCGCATAAATTTTTCAAAAAAAATGAGGTTGCTGATGTTTTTAATCTGCCTGACATCCCGTTCAATGTAACTTTTGATATAATTTGGGTACCACAAATGAAAAGGGATTTTTTGGTCGTAAATAGGCGGATAAAACCCATTCACCATAAAATCAGTTTCGTCAAAATCTTGGTGGTGTATTCCGATTTCGTTGTAACTGAATGGCAGTAAATTCAGATAGCCCACCCGTCCGGCAAGCGATTGTGATATGTTCTTGTTGAGCAGGAAATTATTCGATCCCGTGAGTATGAACATGCCTGGTTTTACTGGCCGGTCAACAATTTCCTGCAAATATGAAAACAAATGAGGTGCTTTTTGTGCTTCATCAATTACCGCCCCTGACGGATATTGCTCCAGAAACCCTATCGGATCATCAAATGCAAAACTGAGATTGGTAGGTGTCTCCAGATTAACATAAGCTTTATCACCAAAGACTGCCTTTACCAAAGTTGTTTTCCCGGATTGACGGGGCCCTATAACGGCCACAACTTTAAAATAGCCTGCCAGTTGTTTCAATAATGCTGATGCTTTTCTTGAAATCATAGCTCAAAAATAAGGAATAATTTGGAATTTAATTCCAAATTATTCCAATAAATAATGATTTGTGATGATAATGTTTTTGATCCTGCCTTTGGGTTTGTGATTTAGTTTTCAATATGTGCCCCCATAAAGCCTCATTAAACAGCCTGCCCAGGAAAAAATTCTGTTCGTTTTGTCAGGTTTTCGAAAAACAAACACTAATAAAGTGATTCGCTATTTTGAAACGACAAAAAACAACAAGCATGAATAAAAACAGCAAAACAAGCAAAGCCATTCAAGGGCTCATCCTTGCAATTATTTTCACCTTAAATATTTCAGATATGAAAGCACAAGATTACCGTTCGGCCAAAGAAGCCGAAGGGCTTTCCGCGGGCACAGCAGCCCCGGTTTTTAATGCCCTCGATGCCAACAACAATACATTTTCACTTGAAACAGCCCTGGAACAAGGGCCGGTGGTATTAATTTTTTACCGCGGGTTTTGGTGCCCGGTTTGTAACAAACACCTAAGCAAAATACAAGACAGCCTGAAGCTTATAGAGGAAAAAGGAGCCAAAGTCATTGCAATATCCCCCGAAAAGCCCGAATACCTTGGCAAGATGGAGAAGAAATCGGGCGCGGAATTTACCTTGCTGTACGATGAAGGCTACAAGATTTCAGACGCCTATGATGTCACTTTTAAACCGTCAAAGGCTACCCTAATAACTTACAACACCATGTTGGGGGCTAAGCTGAAAAAAACACATTCCGATGACAGCCAGCGACTGCCCATACCGGCCACCTATGTGATAGACAAAAGCGGGACTATTACCTGGCGCCAGTTCAACCCCGATTATAAAAAGCGATCGAATGTGGCGGATATCCTGGAGGCACTGGATAAAATTTAATCAGGTCTTGTCAGGATAGAATAAAACCAATAGGACTATGTGTTAAAGGGATAGATTTAAAAGGCTATAAATAATGTGATAAATGACATAATCCACTGTTTTTTTAGAGGTTATCTATAACGAATTTTCCATATAAGTCATTGTATTTCTTTTTAATAACTTACAAACCTAAAAACTTATTAAACTGAACTCATTAAACAAATTCAAAAAGTTATTAAATTCACCATCAATAAACTAAGTCAATGATAAAACATAGATTCACAGTTTCAGGATGAAATTTTTAGAAAAGAAGTTTAGCACGATGTGGAATTATCAAAAATCAGAACACAATGAAAAGTCAGAAAGTTACATTTACCAACAAAGAAGGCGTTGAACTGAATGCCCGTATAGAATTGCCTGCCGACCGAAAACCGGGTGGTTTTGCACTGTTTGCACACTGTTTTACCTGCACAAAAAACCTTTCGGCGGTGCGCAACATAAGCAGGGCCATTACCGGAGCAGGGTTTGGTATCATGCGCTTTGATTTTACGGGCTTGGGCGACAGTGAAGGGGACTTTTCCGACACCAATTTTTCGAGCAATATCGATGATTTGAAATCCGCAGCCGGCTTTCTCGAAGAAAATTTCATGGCACCCTCACTACTTATCGGCCACTCGCTGGGCGGTGCTGCGGTTTTATATGCTGCCCGCTCCATGAAAACGGTTGATGCCGTGGCCACCATCGGTGCCCCCTCCGACCCGGTGCATGTTTCAAAACTGCTTTCTTCAAGCATTCAAGATATTGAGAAAAATGGCGTGGCAGAAGTAAACATCGGCGGGAGGCCTTTCAAAATCAAAAAGCAATTTCTTGATGACCTGAAGGCGGTAAACATGGATGATGTGCTGAAAAACCTCCGCAAAGCCATTCTCGTATCCCATTCGCCACAAGACAGGGTGGTGGAAATAGAAAATGCCGCAAAAATATTTCAGGCAGCCCGTCACCCCAAAAGCTTCGTTTCGCTCGACGGAGCCGATCACCTGCTTTCTGAAGGCACTGATTCGCGCTACATTGGTAATGTGATTGCCCACTGGGCCAAAAGGTATATCGACTTTAAGGAGCCTGCCAGGCCGCAGACTAAGAGGCAGGTGGTGGCCAGCCTCACCGAAGAAAACAAGTTTACTACCGCCATTAAGGCCGGTGATCATTTTTTGACTGGGGATGAACCCGAAAAATACGGGGGAAACAATTTTGGCCCAACCCCTTACGATCTCGTCTCATCAGGCCTGGCTACCTGCACAGCCATGACTATCAGGATGTATGCCGATCGCAAGAAATGGAAACTTGATGAGGTCAATGTGCACATCGACCATAACAAAGTACATGGCGAAGATTGCGCCAAATGCGAAAACGACGAAAGCAGCCGTATCGATCAGTTTTCAAGGGAAATAGAGTTAATTGGGGATTTGGATGACAAACAGCGTCAAAAACTGCTCGAAATTGCTAACAAATGCCCGGTACATAAAACCCTGTTGTCTGAAATTGAAATAAAAACAAATCTAAAATAGGAACCATGAATTTAATACCCATTATAAAGTTTTCTGAACTGCAAGACCGTGCCCCGGCCCATGCTATCTGTAAAGATGTTGATTTAGTGGTTATACGCTACGCAGTTTAACGCAGACGATCTTTCTACTATCGATTATTCAACACACCAATTAACAGGAATTAACTATGCAGGAATACAATAAAGGATCAGAAAACCACCGCAGACCAGCGGCCTGAGCTAAAGCAATTCTGCGATATCTGGCACAAGGATAAAGAAAAGAGCTGAACGAGGCTATGAAAAAAGTACTATCGCACAACGGAACAGCCTTGCCCGAAATCCATACAGACGTGGCGCTGGTTTGAGTTGCCTATATCTTTAGCAGGAAAAACAAGACGTGAAGGCGTATAAGCGCCCAAACGTTTTCATGATTTTTAAAAATCTTTAATTAAATAAAATCCTTATTTAACGAAACAGCTAAAAATTTAATTAGTGGTATTTACTATTTAAGAAAATTGACAAAAAGTTAAATAGCTAACAATTATGGGATTTTACCAATAATCTTTATTCATACCGCAACGCATCAACCGGATTCAGCCGTGCAGAGCGCCAGGCGATGTAAACTACAGTCAAAACAGCTATCAACAGCGCTGAAAGAATTCCAATGGCAAAATAGATCCAGCCTATAGAAATGGAGTAGGCAAAATCCTGCAACCATCGGTTCATAAAATACCAGGTTAGGGGTGTGGCTATGATGCCTGCCAACAGGACCAGCCTGGATGTTTCGTTTAATTGCAGCCTGACGATGTGCGCTACGGAACCGCCCAAAACTTTTCTGACGCCGTTTTCTTTGGTTTTCTGCTCAGCAGTGTAAGCGGCCAGGGCAAACAGTCCCATGCATGCGATGAACAGAATAAGTCCTGAAAAATACATAAACAGCGTGAGCATCTTCTCTTCCCGGCTGTAAAGGGTATCCAGCTTTTTGCCGAGGTATTCATAAATAAAAGGATGATTCTGGTCGTATTTGTACCACACCGATTCGATTTTGCTCAACACTTCAGGACTCTTTTCGCTCACTCTAATGCCTATGCGATAAGAACGCTGTGGATCGAGAATCATCACCAAAGGTTCCACTTCTTTGTGCAGCGAGGCGTAGTTGTAATCGTTCACCACCCCGATGACTTCGCCGTCTACACCCAGGCCGCACATCATATCCTGACCGACACCACGTTCAAGGTTCAGGAAATCCACGGCGGCTTTGTTCATCACAAAACTTTCGGCTGCGTCGTTGGTGTACTCTTTTGAAAAGAAGCGTCCGTCAACCACCTGAAGACCTAACAGGTCAGCATAGTGGTGGTCGACCATCGCCAGGGTCATGGTTTTCTGGATGGTTTCGCCGTCTTTGTCGATGTAAAACAGCAGCCGGCCATGATTGTATCCAGGATAGCTTGTTGCTGCTGCCACTTCTTTTACCTCCGGAATCTTTAGAAGTTCCTGCCGGAACACATCCATCTTTTTAATAACGGGCGATTGCCGCGAATCGTTGATCACCAGAAGGTTTTCCTCATCAAAATTCAGATCCTTTTTTTGCATAAAATGGATTTGGTTGAAGATAACCAGCGTGGCAAAAATCATCGCTATGGAGATAGCAAACTGGAAGACTACCAGTACCTTCCGGAAATTGGCGGTGGAAAGCTTGCTTCCCGATTTTCCTGAATAACCTACAGCTCCTTTTAGCGCGTCAATAGGCCGAAATCCCGATAGAATAGCGGCCGGGTAAATTCCGCTGAGCAATGCCGTCAGTATCCAGATAGAAATCAGTGTGGCGATGAATGAAAGGCTTCCTGCACCACTCAGGGCGTTGAAGATGGAAAATTCTTTCCCGGTAATCCGGTTGAAGGCCGGAAGGGCCATTTCGGCCACGACCAGCGAGAGCAAAAGAGCTACAAGAGTTATCAAAAAGGATTCCAGCAAGAATTGAATAAACAACTGACGGCGTCCCGCCCCGCTTACCTTTCGGATGCCGACTTCTTTAGCGCGCCGGATAGAGCGGGCCGTGGCAATATTTACATGGTTGATTGCGGCTATTAGAATAACAAAAATGGCGACAAAGCCAAAGATGTAAATGTATTTGGCGTTTGTGTTGGTATCATGGTCATAAATGTGGGTTATGTCGAAATGCACCTGCGTAAGCGGCTGCACATGAAATGCCACGGAAGCATTCACATCGGCCTGCTCGATCCAGGGATCCAGGGTTTTGTGTGTCCAATCATCCACTTTTTCCTGAAAAGACGAAAGGTTTAACGGCTGCTTTGCTTTGAAATAGGTGTGGCAGCAAATGCGGAACCAATCCCGCTCAAAAGGATGAATTTGCTCTTTACTAAAAGTAGCCAGCGACTTCAGTCCGTTAAAATCAAAATGAACAGGACTGCTTTTTGAGGCAATTACACCGGTAATCTTATAATTCACGCTATTTACTTTTAAAGTTTCTCCCACCGGATTTTGATCCGGGAAAAACCGGTCGGCCGTTTCTTTTTTGAGCACCATCATGTGAGGACCATCCATAGCTTTTTCCGGGGAACCATACACAAACTTAAAATCAAAGACTTCAAAAAAATTCGTATCGGCATAGTAGAAATTATTGAAGTTTATGATCTTGTCACCTTTTCGCAGAGTCTGCATCTGGGCGAAGAATAGCTTCGTGGCTTTTTCCACTTCCGGAAAATTGCGCTCGAGAGCCCCGGCTACATTGATGGAGGTGGGTGCAAACGGGTCCTTCTGACCATTCATGTCCAGTGTTTCGGTAACCCGGTAAATTCTTTCGGCATCCGAGAAACTTTTATCATAGCTTAGTTCGTGGTTGATGTAAAGGTAAATCAGAATAAAAGCCGCGATTCCGATTGTAAGGCCAAGCACACTGATTACGGCATATCCTTTCTGCTTAATCAGGTTTCGAATCGTTAGTTTGAGGTAATTAAAAAACATGATCCTGAGTTTTAAATGTTGTTATTCATATTTCACCGTCTCCGCCGGATTAAGCCGTGCGGCTTTCCATGATTGAAGGGCTACTGTGGCTGAAGCGATGAGCAACGCCACTAATGCCGGGATGACAAACACGGCAGGTGTCAAATCCGCATGATAGGCGAATGAATCCAGCCAGTCATTCATAAAATACCATGACAGGGGCCACGCCAGAACAGCAGCTATAGCCACCCATTTGGTAAATTCGGTAATCATCATCTTAAGAATATCCTTTTCGGTAGCTCCCATCACTTTTCGGATACCGATCTCGCGGGTTTTCTGCTCGGCTGTGAATGCCGCCAGTCCGAAAAGCCCTGTACAGGCGATGAAAATCGCCAGCAGGCTAAAGTAGATGATCATCCGCCCGAACTGCCGCTCATTTTGATATTGCCGGTAAAAAAGCCGGTCAAGAAACTCATATTCAAACGGATGTTCCGGTTCGAAACGGTTCCATATCTTTTCGATTTTGGCCATTCCTTTCTGAATCCCTTCTGATGAATCAAAGCGAACCAGCATATTGGAATACTTATCGGGATTATTTATCATAATCATCCGGGCCACCGGCCGATGTAGTGATTGAAAATGAAAGTCTTCCAACACACCGATTACCCTGTATCGACGACCATTCCGGTTGAAAATCTTCCCGATTGGTTTATCCCATCCCAATTCTTTTACAAAAGCTTCGTTAATAACCACTGACGCGCTATCAGTTTTTAACTCTTCGCTAAAGAAGCGGCCTTTCTTTAGCTCTATCCCAGTGGTTTCCAGGTAATTTTCATCCCCTACAAAAGTCGTCACCATTAAAGGATTTTCTTCTCCTTCGGGGTAGTATCCTTCCGAATACATGTAACCCACCGGAGCACGGAGTGTAGCTGATGCCGAGCTGATTTCAGGCAGCTGCTCCAGTTCATGGCGGATAAGGTTATGTTTTTCCCCTAAATCTGACTTATGGTATTTTAGCATCACAACCTGCTCCTTATCATAGCCGATGTCCTTGTTGTTAAGGTATTGGAGTTGCTTGTAAATTACTCCTGTACCTATAATCAACGAAATGGATATCACAAACTGGATAACCACCAGTGTGTTGCGGAACCCGTTTTTGGTTTTTCCGCTTCCTGTTGCGCCTGTTAAAACCTTTACCGGACTGAAACGTGAAAGGTAAAAGGCTGGATAAGTGCCGGCCAAAAAAGTCGTCAGCAGGATGATGAGCAGGATGACTATCCAGAAGACAGGTTGAGAGGTGCGCAGGGTTAATTCCCTTTCGGCCATATGGTTAAGAAAGGGCATGAATATTTCAAGCAATAAAAGGGCAAAGATGACCGAAGCCACTGTAAAAAGTAATGATTCGCCCATGAATTGGTTGATGATTTGTTTCCGGGTTCCACCCATCGTCCGGCGCATACCTACTTCGCGGGCACGCTTTAGCGATTTGGCTGTGCTGAGGTTGATGAAGTTAAAAGCAGCAATCAGCAGGATAAAGATTCCCACCGCCGAAAAAATGTAAATGGTGCTGATATCGCTGTTGGCCTGATATTCGTCGATGAAGTGCGAATGCAGGTGGATATCGGTTACCGGCTGAAGATACATGTGGGCTTGTACGCCTGCTTCCTCCCATTTGTAGCCAAGATTTTCGCTGTAGACTTTTCCAAGATTTTCTTGCACCTGGTCCATATTAGCTTCCGGCCTGAGTTCAACATAAGTCGGGAAGGCATACTGCCCAAACCAGAAATTGATATTCCTTTTATTGATGACATTTTTCTCAAAAGTACTCATCGAAATCAACACCTTAACAGGCATGTGCGTGCTTTCGGGGATTTCTTCCAACACCCCGGTGATTTTAAAAGATTGACCGTCTTTGTTTTTGATAACCTTGTTCAGGGGATTTTTATCGCCGAAAAGCGTTTTAGCAAAGTTTTTGGTGATTACCATGGTGTTGGGCTCGGTTAAAGCCTGCGTTCTGTTGCCCTGAAGAAGCTCGTAGTCAAAAACATCAAAAAAGTATTCATCGGCATAAAAAACCTGATCTTTCAGGTATTCCTTGTCATTGTGTATAAAACGCATCCCGTTTTGGTGATCGAATAAGTGGGTGGCATGTTCTACTTGCGGAATATCTTTTTTTAGCGCTTCTTTCAGGGGATACATCAAATGAAAAAATTCCCGCCCGGCATTTTTTTTATCCAGCTTAAGAACCACCCTGTGGATATCTCCCGAATCGCTAAAATGCTTATCGTAGCTCAGCTCATGCGTTACATACAGGAAGATGTAGATGAAAACCGCCAGTCCTATTCCCAGGCTCATCAGTTTTAAAGCCGAATAGCTTTTTTGTCTGATAATGTTTCTCCATGCTGTTTTTAAATAGTTAAGCCACATAATTCCTGTTTTTATTTTATTCGTAACTTAAAGTATCCACCGGATTAGTCCGGGCGGTTTTGATTGCCTGCCAGCTTACGGTAATCACTGCCAGCAGAAGCGTAGCGACTATGGAAAAGGCAAAGAACCACCACCGGATTGATGTGTGATAGGCAAAATTGGCCAGCCATTCGCTGATGAAATACCATGCCAGCGGCCACGCAATCAGGTTGGCGATGATGACCCATTTGGAATATTGCTGAACCAGGCTAAAGACCAGTTCGGATACTGTTGCCCCCAGCACTTTTCGGATGCCGATTTCTTTGGTGCGCTGCTGGGCGTTGAAAGTAGCCATCCCCAGCAATCCCAGTGAAGCAATAAACAAGGCAATCAAAGTAAACCAGGTTATCACTTGTCCCATTCGTTGTTCACCGGCGTAATCCTGCTGCAGGGAGCTATCCAGAAAAAAGTAGTCGAAGGGAAACGCCTTCTCAATTTCGTACCATTTTTCTTCCACTGATCGGAGATGTTGCCGGATGTTTCCTGATGCAAGTCTTACTGCCAGGTAGTTGTACGAATCGATGTTTGGGCGGATGATAAGCTGCTCAATGGGTTGACGCATGGAAGAGTAGTGAAAATTTTCCACTACTCCGATGACTGTCCTTTCCAGGGGTGGATCGATATTGTAATCGGTGATTTTTTTGCCAATCGGCTCGTCCCATCCGAATTTTCTGGCCGCATACTGATTAATTACGGCTGCAGCGGAGTCGGTTCCGAACTCTTCGGAAAAATAACGCCCCTTGACCATTTTCATCTTCAGAGTCTGCTGAAAATCTTCATCAGCCGTAATGGTGTGTATGATGCGCTGTTTTTCGGTGGGATCGTCCCCCAACGTAAAACCATTCCCCGAAAGGGGTTGTCCGGGAACACTGGCAGCAGCAGAAATGGATTGCACCATGGCCAGCTGGCTAAGCTCTTTCTTGTACGAATCGAATCCGGCTTTGTCCATGTTATTGCGAATCGGGATAACAACAACATGCTCCTTGTCGTAGCCCAGGTTTTTGTTTTGGATGTATTCAAGTTGGCGATAAATGGTCACCGCTCCAATGATAAGCACCGCAGAAATAACGAATTGCAGCATTACCAGCGCCTTACTAAGTGGCGCCTGCTTTTTGCCGCGGAAAAGATTATTTTTTAATACCCTAATTGGCTGGAAGGCGGAAAGGTAGAAAGCCGGGTAACTTCCCGATACAATCCCTACAAAAACACCAAAGCCAAGCACGAGAGGAAGAATGTAAAGATGATTCAGTAAATCAATCTTTAATGAATAGCCAACGAGCTGACTGAAGAAGGGGAGGGTGAGTTCCACCAGCAAGAGGGCTATCAGCAAGGCAAAGAAACTAATCAGCACCGATTCGGACAGGAACTGCCAAATTAATTGCCGGCGGGTGGCTCCGTGAACTTTGCGCATCCCCACTTCCCTTGAGCGTTTGATAGACTGGGCGATGCTCAGGTTCATGTAGTTGATGCCCGCAATCAGTAAAAGAAAAACGGCAATGGCGCTGAAAGTGTATACGTAAGCGATATCGCCGTTGGTTTTAATTTCGTTGAACAGGTCGGAGTGCAGGTGAATATCCGTAATAGGCTGCAGGTAAGGGTTGAAGTCAAATTCATAATGTTGGCTGGCATTTTCCATCATTTCGTTGGCATGCTTTTTATACCACCCGGGAAGTTGCTTATTGATACGCTGGTTGTTAACGTTTGGTTTGAGTTTTACGTAGGTATGATACATCAGCGAGCCCCAGTCGCTATGGAAATGTTCCTGGCCCATCCGGCTAATGGTGGAAGAAAGAGAAATCAACACATTAAACCGGAAGTGTGTATTGGCAGGGGGATCGGCCATAACTCCCGTCACCTTGTAATTCCTTCGCTGATTCATTTGAATGGTTTTCCCTATCGGGTCTTCATCCCCAAAAATTTTGTCGGCTACCGATTGCGTCAGTACCATGGAAAAGGGAGCCTTCAAAGCATTTTCAGGATTACCTTTCAGCAGTGGGTAGGAAAATATTTTGAAAAAAGAAGAGTCTGCATGGAAGTAATCCTGCTCATAGAAATTTCGATCTTTATAAGAAAGCAAAATATCATTGCCATTTTTTCTTACGCGGCAGAAGGTCTCAATCCCTGGAATTTCTTCGAGCATTGCCGGGCCACAGGGGGCGGAATTGACAGCCACTTCGAAATGGTCTCCCGCAACTGTTGCATTCACCGGAACCCGGTAAATTTGATCTGCATTTTCGTGAAACGTATCAAAACTGGTTTCCCGTATGATAAACAACACGATAATGATACAGGCCGCCATGCCTATGGCCAGCCCAAGGATATTAATTGCTGAATATCCTTTTCTTTTCAGGAGATTTCTCCAGCCGATCTTGAGATAATTCTTCCACATGGTTTTCAGTTTTATTCATACCTGAGGCTATCCACCGGGTTAGTCTGCGCCGATCGCCACGATTGATAAAATACGGTAGTTACGGCAATCACAAGCGTAATGATTGCGGCCAGCAGGAATGCCACGCCATTAATTTTATAGGCGTAGGCGAAATTGCTTAGCCATTTATCCATGAAATACCAGGCTACAGGCCAGGCAATAATATTGGCCACTACGGCCCATATAGTGAAGTCTTTAACAAGTTTGCCGATGATTCGTTCGACCGGGGCTCCCAGCACTTTCCGGATGCCAATTTCCTTGCGTTTCTGACCTACCGAATAAGCAGCCAGTCCAAACAGCCCAAGCGCAGCGATGAAAATAGCCAATCCGGAAAAATAGATGAATACCGAGGCCATCCGCTGCTCCTTTTGGTAAAGCTGTTCGAATTGCTTATCCAGAAAGCTGTATTTCACCGGAAATTCAGGAGAGAAATCCATCCAGACTTCTTCAAGGTCCTGCAGTCCCTGTTGGATATTTTTTCCGTTGATTTTGACGTAAGCTAAAGAGTGCCACCCCGGCGTCCAGCCCAGTACAAGAGGTTCAATGGTTTCATGAAGCGAGTTGAAATGGTAATCTTCCACCACGCCTATAATAGTAACAGTTCGGTTATGGCGCTTCACTTTTTGGCCCACTACAGGTTCTTCTAATCCGAAAGCCTTCACAGCCGTTTCGTTCAGGATAAAAGTATTGTTTATATCAGATTGATTACCGGGCTGGAAATTGCGGCCCTGAATCAGGTTCAATCCCATCAGGTCGATATGATAGGGATCGACCGGGGCAAATTTGTAAGGAATGTCTTCCCCATCAATTGTCAGGCTGTTGGTCCATCTGACATTCCCCTGCGGCTGATTGGCGTAGGAAACCCGGGTGATACTGGATTTTGACAGCAGTTCATTTCTAAAAGTTTGGAGATTTTTTTGCTGGTCTTTGTTCATGCGAAACATCACGATATGATCCTTGTTGAACCCGATATCGTAGTTGTTGATATAGCTGAGCTGACGGTGAACAATGATTGTGGACGCTATTAAAGCAATGGAGATCATAAACTGGATAACCAGCAAAGTCTTGCGGAAAAATCCGCCTTTTCTCCCTTTCGTGACATCGCCCTTTAGAACCTGCACCGGCCGGAAACGTGTCAGGTAAAAGGCCGGGTAGAGTCCTGCAATCAGAGTAATAATCAGAATCCCGGCTACAAGGTAAAGGATTACCGTGGAATTGTAGCTTAAACGGAGATTGTTGCTGACTATCATGTTAAATTCAGGCAGGGATATTTCCACCAGAATGAGTGCCAGGATTGCTGAAACCACAACCATAAAAAACGATTCTCCGAGAAACTGGGTGATGAGCTGATTTTTTGTAGCGCCGGTTACTTTGCGGATGCCTACTTCTTTGGCTCTTCGCAGCGCTTTTGCTGTAGAAAGGTTGATAAAATTAAAACAGGCAATCAAAAGAATAAAACCGGCTATGGCACTGAATGCGTAAATTATATTAATGTTGCCACGCTTGTTGGAAACAACTTCTGCTTCGCGCTCAAAATAAACATCATTCAAATTTCTCAGCTTAAACCCGGGCTCTTCACCTTTTTCATTCCATAGGGCTTTATCACTAAAGTATTTATTGATTTTAGCCTCCAGTTTTTCAACATCATGGTTTTTGTTGAGAAGTACGTAGGTTGGGTGATTCCAGGTATCCCAGTGGTCAAAAAACTCATCGTCGCCCCTAAGGTCGCCAAGGCAGGCGAAATTCCCAATTGCTCCGATGTCCATATGGAAGCGGTCTACATTTTCGATGACACCGGTTACTTTGAATTCAGCCGAATGATGGTATTCCAGGACTTCACCCACCGGGTTTTTGTTTCCGAAGATTTTTTTAGCATACTCCTCGGTAAGGACGATTGAGTATGGATCGGAGAAAGCCTTAGCAGGATGTCCCTGAATCATATTAAATGAGAAGGTGTTAAATATCCCACTGTCGGCAAAGATAAAATTATCCACATAGAGATTTTTCTCCTTGTAGCTTAAAAGGGCATCCCGTTTGAAATTATCGAATCGAACGTAGGATTCGATTTCAGGAAACTCCCGCTCCAAAACAGGTCCGTATTTTGTTCCAAGGATCGCCCACTTTTCATTTTCCAGGCGATAAATCCGCTCTTTTTTTTCGTTGAACTGGTCATAGCTCAGTTGATCTGAAAGATAAAGCAGGATGATAATCGTAGCTGCAATTCCAATGGATAGTCCAATGATGTTGATGATTGTAAATCCCTTTTCTTTGAATAAGCTTTTGAATCCTGTTGTGAATATGTGTTTTAGCATAATTAGTCGCTTTGTTGCCTTGTATCGTTGTATTGCTTGATGTCTTTTATAACCTTATCCATCAAATCATTGGGAACGGTCATTGACAGGACGTACTGTTTGAATTTCCATTGGCCAGTTTGTTTAGAAAGTACCCCGCTTCCTCTCCAGATACCGGCTGAAGAATGTACTTCCTCATCGAACCAGGCAATGGTTCGGTCTTCATTAAAATATACATGGCGATTCTTGCCTTTGAATTTCCACACCCTTTCGTTTTCGAAATACGATCTCGACCAATCGTAAAATTCCTGCTTGGTCCACACCTCGGCGGGATCCGTGCCAATAAAGATGCAGTCTTCAGCCATTTGTCCGAAATACTTTTCGCTATTGGCATTCCATGCAGCCTGATGCCATTCGTCGATAAATTCATTGACGGCTTTTGTGTCTTCCACAGCATTGCTGCCTGTACTTAAAATAATGAATAACAGAAAATTAATGATTATATTCATGGCTAAGTAGATTTTGAGTCTAGTTTGATTTCCCTGGTGATTTCCATAGACTTTGACAGAAGAGTGGCGACTTCCCGGGCCTGTTCTATGAGCTTTTCTATTGTATTTTCATTGGCAATCATTAGCTCTTTAGCCACATAAAGACGTGAACGTATGGTAGTACAAAGTTGCCGGGCTTTGCGAAGCCAGTATACAGAACGGGCATAGCTGTGTTCCTCAAAGCCGAGAGAAATATGGGAAGACAGATCGAGCGTGATATCCATCAGGTCGCGACTGATGTAATGCTCGCTGAAGTTGGAAAATATTTTATCAATATCCACCGTCAGGCAAACGGCTGCCTTCCATGCTTCAATTTTCCAATAGTTATCGTCATAAGGTTGTGCAATGTTATTCATGGTTATTCATATTTTAAGTTCTCTGCCGGATTCGCCTTTGCGGCTTTTACCGTCTGATACATCACTGTGATAATTGCAATGAGTATGGTTATTACGGCGGCTGCTAATAAGAACCATACCTTGAAAGTAATGTGATAAGGAAAATGCTGTAGCCACTTTTCAAGAAAGTAGTAAGCTGCGGGCCAGGCAATGATGTTGGCCGCGAGTACCCATCGAACGAACCGGTTGGTTAGCTGACGGGTTATCATAGAAACGGTTGCTCCCAAAACTTTGCGTATGCTGATTTCTTTCCTTTTTTGTTCCATCATAAAAGAGGAAAGTCCGAAAAGTCCTAAACAGGCAATTAAAATGGCCAAAATGCTGAAAGTGATGATGATTTTGCCGGTGCGCGCCTCATTGGAATATTGCCGTTTAAGAAAGCTCTCCAGGTTGATAAACTCAATGGTTGCTTCAGCATCCAGGGCTCTGACTTTCTCATCAATGGCATCCAAAGTCTTTTGCTCATTGCTACCGCTCAGGCGTACGGCCATAAAACGATTCCATCTTGGCGACCTCGGGTAAGTAATAGCCAGTGGTTCAGGACGATTGTGCAGCGAGGCATAGTTGAAGTCTTTGACAATTCCAATTAGTTTATATTCATACTGATCGGTAATTTGCACCTTTTGACCTCTCACCGCGGTCAGTCCGTATTTTTGGGCGGCTTTTTGATTGATGATGATGCCGTCCTGGTCCGAACCATCTTCCCGGAAATTCCGGCCTTTGACCACTTCCAGATCCAGGGAGGGCAGAAGGTCTTCATCCGCATTCAACAAAATGATGTCGCTCTTCTCAGGCATGGCTTCTGTTTTGATAAACCACTTTCCGTATACATTGCCCATCATCCTTGAGGTTGCTGATGCTCTTTTCACACCGGGAAGCGTCTCCAGTTCGTTTTTCAAAACATCTGCTTTATCCTGTAATTTCGGACTGTTTAGCCTGAAGTAGTAGACATCCGTGGTGGCATAACCCCGGTCTTTGCTTTGAAGATAGTCAAGCTGGCTGAAAACGGTTAAAGTAGCAACAATTAACCCTGAGGCGATCAGAAACTGAAAAACTACCAGGAATCGTCGCATTCCGTTTTGCCCTTTTGGTGAAAGGCTTCCTTTCAGTACTTTAACGGGTTGGAAAGCCGAAAGATAAAACGCCGGGTAGAGTCCTGCCAGAAATCCCATGAGAAGGATTACACCTGTCAGAAACAAGATGAAACCGGGTGTGAGCAGATCGGTAAACTCAAAGCTTTTCCAGGTAAGCTGGTTGAAGTAGGGGAGCGTGATTTCGGTTAGCAAAAGCGAGATTCCGAACGCAATGATCGTAACCAACAGAGCTTCTCCCAGAAACTGACGAACCAGGCTTTGTTTTGTGGCGCCAGCCAGTTTTCTGATGCCGACTTCTTTGCCGCGTTTCGCCGAGCGGGCGGTGGACAGGTTCATGTAATTGACGGCAGCAATCAACAAGATCAAAAAACTAATCGCCGAAAAAAGATAAACCGTCTCCAAATCTCCTGAGTATCCGGTTCCGTATTTGGCATCCGACTTCAGGTAAATGGATGTCAGTGGTTCAAGAAAAGGCCGGAATTTTTGTGCTTGTTCTTCTCCAAAGTGTTTTTGGGTGAATTCCGGGAAAGCTTTGGCCAGCTTATCTGCATCTTCCTGCTCCTGAAGCAATAGATAAGTGTGGTAGTTGTGGGGTTCCCACATATCCAGGAAGCCACCTCCGCCAAAGGCATCTGTCTCCAGAAACTGCGTGCTTATCAAGGCTTCATACTGCAGGTGGGAGTTGGTGGGAAAATCTTTAAAAATCCCGGTCACCTTAAGCGAGCCTTTATCGCTGAAGGTGACCATTTCGCCCAGAGGGTTGTTCTGACCGAATAGCTTTTTAGCCAGAGTTTCGGAAATTACAATAGATCGCGGCTCTTCGAGAAGACTTTCCCGGTTTCCTTTTACCAATTCAAATGAAAAAACCTTGAAGAAGTTGTTATCGGCAAAGTGGGGACGTTCTGTTACTTTTTTCTCTTTCCATCGCAATTCTGAGGGTTTCCAGGGCATGACGCGGGTGGCCTTTTCCACCATCGGATAATCATTCTGCAGGGCCGGACCCATCGGGGCGGAGGTCATTGCCAGTTTCTCCCAATTGCCTGACCATTTCAGGCTGTCGCCCAGCCTAAAGATGCGTTCCGAATTTTGGTGGAAACGGTCATAGCTTGCCTCATGCCTCACGAAAGAGGCAATGAGAATAAAGGCAGTCAGGCCCAGGGTCAGGCCAAGGATGTTGATTATGGAATAGGATTTATTCCTAATCAAACTTCTATATGCTATTTTTAAATAATTCCACCACATAGTATTGTTTTTTTTATTCGTATTTCAATGTCTCAACAGGATTCGTATTTGCTGCACGAATTGATTTTAGCATGACTGTTAGTGCCCCCAGAACAAGCGCTGAAACGACTGCCAGCAGGAAGTAGTACCACTCGATGCTCGTGTGGTAAGCAAATTGTTCAAAGTACCGCCTTACCATCTCAAAACCTACCGGAATGGATAGCAGGGCAGAAATGCCAATAAGGGTCACAAAATCACGAACAATGAGCGCATTAATCTGAAAGACGGTGCCTCCGAGAACTTTGCGGATAGCGATTTCCCTTATTTTTCGCTCAACGTAAAGAGATGATAACCCAAACAACCCCAATGCGCTGATGAACAGCGATAGAAAAACAAAAACAGTAAATAACTCAAGCGTATGAATGACGCTGTTGTAGCGGTTCAATATAATTCCACTACCCAGTTTTGGTTTAAAGGGTTTTCCAGGGAAAAACGTATCCCATTTTGACTCAATGAATTGCATTGCTTCGTCGTGGTTTGCCGAAGATGTTTTGATGTTCACATGGTCCATTCGGTAATCAGTGATAAAAAAAGCGGCTGGTTCTATCTTTGAATACAAGTCATAGTAATGATAGTTTTCCACTACGCCTATCACCACACGGTTTGTATCCGAGTCATATGGTTGAAAGCGCTTGCCAATGGGATTTTCCCATCCGAAATGATCCACCATGGCCTGGTTAATGATAACGGCCGTATTGGAGTCCAGCGAGCTATTCGGGTGAAAATTTCGCCCTTCTTTAATGGGGACTTCCATCATTGGCAGGAAATCTTCATCTACAGCGCAGATCCTTGTCATCACCGATGATTCGCTTGAGTCTGCTACATTCATTGTCGACTGTGATCCGCTTGCCCCCGTGAGCGAGGAAGTGTATGCAACGCCCTTAATATTACTGTTTTGCTGCAATTCGGCCTTAAAGCTTAGAAATTTCTGTGGATTTTCATCATGGTATAACCTAAGGTTGACGACATTATCATAATTAAATCCCAAATCTTTATTCTTAATAAATTTGACTTGTTGATTGGTTATGATGATGAAAAGAATCAATACTGTAGAGACAAAAAACTGAAAACCCACCAGAATCCGGGTAAGTTTGGTGGAAGAGAGTCCTTTCTCATTATTGCCCTTCAGCACGGTTGCCGGGTTGTATTTGGAAAGGTAAACCGCCGGATAGAATCCGGAGATAAGGCTGACAATGATTAAAATCGCCAATAGTTTTGCGATGAAACTTCCCGATAAGGTAAAGTCAATCGTGCTACCCATGATCGCGTTAAATTCCGGTACCAGAGCTTCCACCAGGCCCATCGACAGCAATATGGCAAAAGCCGTAATGATTAGCGATTCTCCCATAAACTGGTACACCAGTTTGTCGCGGGTAGCGCCTAAAACTTTTCGCATGCCCACTTCCCTGCTTCGTTTTACTGAACGGGCTATGGAGAGGTTGATGTAGTTGATGCATCCGATGAGCAGCAAAACAATTCCCACGGCGGAGAGCACGATAATGAATGTGTTGTTACCGGCTTTTCTGTTATATTGGAATTTGATATGACCAGACTTAAGGTGAATATCGTTAACCGGTTGCAGATATAACCTGTAAACTGATTCTTCCGGAACATCTTCAGGAGCATACTGTACCAGATAATCGCGGAACTTTTCTTCGAATTTCTCAATATCTACATTGTCATGAAACTCCACATAAGTTACCATAGAGTTGCTGGTCCAGCTTTCGAGCCAGGGGTGCTGGTTTAGAGCTGTTTGAAAATCAACGATTACATCAAGCTTAATGTGTGCCTTTTCAGGCATGTCTTCAAAAATCCCCGAAACATTGAAACTGCCGTAGTTTCTGAAGCTGACCATTTCTCCATTGGCCTCTTCCACCGAACCGAAAATCCGTTTGGCCATAGAGCGTGATAAAGCCATGCTGCCTGAGTTTTCAAGCGTAGTGGCTGGGTTGCCTTTGATCATTTCCAGACTCAGCATATCAAAAACGTTGGTATCAGCAAAAGCAAAATTGTTGGTTTCAAATGAGTTTTCTTTATAGTTCAAAAGACCACCGCCCCATGCCATCACGCGGCAGGCTTGTTTCACTTCGGCAAAATCCTGTTTTATTTGCGGGGCAAGCGGCGCCATGGTGTAAGCCACATGCTGCTCACCAACGCCCTGTGCTTGTTGGATTTCGACAATGCGGTATTTGTTTTCTTTGTTTTCGAAATGATCATCAAAACTCAGGTGATATTGTACAAAAAGAAGTATCAGAACGGATGCTGTGATGCCAACCGTAAGGCCCAACAAGTTGATAACCGAATAGGTGCGGTTTCTTAAAATATTCCTTAGTGCAATTTTCAGATAATTGATTAACATGGTTTTAGGTTTTATTCATAGGTTAATATCCGGGCCGGATTGGTGCGGCCTGCTTTTATTGTGATGTAACTGATTGTTAAAAGCGTAATGATTACGGATGCTATTCCAGGTAGCAGGAAATGCCATGGCTGGAAAGCGATATGCGAGGCGAACTGCTCCAGCCAGTTGTTAAGATAGGCGAACGCCAGCGGCCAGGCTATCAGGTTGGCGATAAGCACCCATTTCAGTAAATCGTGAGCCAGCAGACTGTAGTTTTCCCGCAGTGAAGCGCCCAATGTTTTACGAATGGCGATCTCCTTTAACCTTCGCTGAATAGTGAGTGACGTGAGCGCAAACAGACCCATCATGGAAATGAAAATGGCCAGCAGAACGGCATAAAGCAAAATCTTGCTTTTCTGCTCTTCATTCCGGTACATCTTTTCAAACTGCTTATCAACAAAATTGTAATCAAAGTTGAAATTCGGATCAAAACCGGCTATGGAGGTTTTGATTTCCCCGATACTTTCCTGTATGCGGTTGCCCTCCAGTTTAACTGAAAGGTAATTCGGGTGGTGGCTGTAAGCCGTAAAAATCAGAGGCTCTATTGGTTTATGGAATGAGGCGAAATTGAAGTCTTTCACCACACCTACAATTTCGTAAGCGTCCTGGAAAAGCACCACTTTCTTTCCTACAGGGTTTTCCAGTCCCAGTTTTTTGACGCCTGCCAGGTTAAGAATGCATTTATCTTCAATATTTTCAAAGTTTTTAAGAGGTTCTCCGGAAATGAACTGAATACCATAAGTATCAAAATAATTCTTGAGCACTCGATTCTCATTGAAGATAAGTCCCGACTCGGGATCGCTGCCATCGACGTAAACATTGTTGATATTCCGGTCTTTTCCAGGAACGGAAGTGGAGAAAGCTGCTTGTTTGATGCCGTTTTTCGTTACGAGCTCATTCCTGATAGCATCGCGGCTCTCGCGCAGGTTTTTACTCAGGCCACCTATCGTAACTACATGTTCTTTATCAAATCCAAGAGATTTATTTTTCATAAAGTCCACCTGGTGGTAAAGCACCGTGACAGCAATAGCAAGGAAAACCGCAATTCCAAATTGGAGTACCACCAGCGATTTCTGTAAGAAGGCATTGCCTTTCTGTTTTTGGGATGTTCCTTTCAGAATGAATGCCGGACGGAACGACGACATGTAAAACGCCGGATAGGCCCCGGCGATCACACCTGTGAGCAATACGCCAAATATTGTTGCCATCGTGAAATCAGGATTTAAAAGAATCCCTCCCGATATGGAAGAGCCCATTAAGTTGTTGAACACCGGCAGGAAAAGCTCGGTGATGACCAGCCCCAGGATTAGAGAAATCAGTACGGTGATCATCGCTTCACCGATAAACTGCCGGATAAGGTGCTTGCGCTCGGCTCCCAGCACCTTTCGCATTCCTATTTCCCGGTAACGGGTTTCAGAGCGGGCCGTGATAAGATTAATGAAATTAATCAGGGCGATAATCAGAATGAAAATAGCCAGCAGCGAGAAGATGATAAGGTCTTCATAAGAACCGGTCTTAAAGAAGTGGTAATCGGTAGTGGTGTGCAGGTAAACGTCTGTCATAGGCTGCAGCGTGCTGTTCACCGTAATTCCGATGCCGCCGAAACGCTCTTCCATATATTCCCGGTTAATCTCTTTGAATTCCTCAATGACACTGCTTATTTCCGTGTTTTCCTTTAGCAGGAAGTAGGTGGGGAAGGATAAGCCGTTTCTTTCTACCAGTCTTACCTGTGGATTGTCCACTGTATTCATCGATCCCAGCATATCAAACTGCAGGTGCGATTGCGAGGGGAAGTCGGCCATAATTCCCGTTACCTTAAAATCTCTTTCATCAATCGTTATGGTTTTGTTCATGGCTTCCTTATCACCAAAAACCTTTTTTGCCGTTGATTCAGATAACACCGCAGCGTTAGGCTGGGTTAATACTTTTTCAGGATTTCCCTGAAGCAATTCAAATGAAAACATTTTAAAAAATGTCGAATCGGCGTAGGTAAATTCACCAATTGTATATTGACGGTCATTGTATGTTAAACGAACATTGGAGTGGGTGTTAAAACGAGTAAAAGTCTCAAGCTGTGGGAGTTTATCCGTTACCAGCTCGCCAATATCACCGGAGGAAACGGCTGCTTTCCTGGATTTTCCATTGGGCATGTTCACATCCGACATGATTCGGTAAATACGGTCTTTGTTTCCATGAAAGCGATCAAAGTTATACTCATGAAACACGTAGCGCATAATCAAGGCCGATACGGCAATACCGATTCCAAGCCCGAGTATGGTGATTATGGCAAATTCTCTTTGCTTTTTCAGGTTTCTTAGTGCTATGATTATGAAATTTTTAAGCATAATTCTGTTAACTTCTTATTCGTATTTTATTGCGTTTACAGGATTCGCAGTAGCGGCTTTATAGGATTGATAACTGACGGTTATCAGTGCGACCAGGGCGCTTACCAGAACAGCCAGTAAAAATATCCACCATTTCAGGTCGACATGGTAAGCAAAGTTCGACAGCCAGTTATCCAGGAAAAACCATGTAACCGGTACAGCAGGAATAACAGCAATCAATATCCATTTGCCAAAAGTGCTGTTAAGTTGCAGCAGGATGTTTGATGTTTCTGCGCCCAGCACTTTTCTGATAGCAATTTCTTTGGACTTTTGACGTGCCATAAAAGCAGCGAGCCCAAATAACCCCAGTGAGGCTATGAAAATGGTCAGGATAGTAAAAGCCAGCAGAATGTTTTGCATTTGTTTTTCTGCAGCATATTGCCTGTTTACTTGTTCCTCCATGATGTTGTAGGTGTAAAAAATCTCAGGGAACATCTCTTTCCATGTTTTCTCAATATGCTTCAGGGCTTGCGGCATTTGTCCATCCACCACCTTTACAGAAATATATCCTCCCCAGCTTCTGTCAGGGAATAGCGTTAACTCCCTGATTTCATGGCGCAAGGGCCTGACGTTAAAATTCTTAACTACGCCAATAATTCTGCCCTGATAAGAAGAATCCCGGCCGCTCATGGCATATTTTGTTCCGATAACCTTTTGCGGGTCGTCTATTCCGAGTTCTTTTACGGCTTTTTCGTTTAGGATATAAACTGAACGGTCTTCCATTGTGCTTTCACTTGAAAACCCTCTTCCCGCAATCAGCTCCAGCCCATAGGTTTCCAGGAAGTCGCCATCAACGGGTAATATCATCGAAAAATGGTTTTGATCGGATAGCTCTGTTTCAAAGCTGGTATCGCTAAAGCCTGTAATAATGGGTACTGACGCTGAATTAGCCACCGACTTGACAGACGAATGTTTTTGCAATTCTCCCTTGAATGTGTCAAACTCTTGTGTAATCTGATTTCTTTGATAGGGTAGTACCACCAGGTTCTCTTTATCAAACCCCAGCGGTTTATTCTGCAGGTAGCTTAGCTGTCTGTAGGCTGTAATTGTTCCGATAATCAAGCTGATTGAGATAAAGAACTGAGCAGTAACCAAAACCTGGCGGAAGGAAAAACCCCCTTTTCTGCGTGTTTCTCCGCTTTTCAAAGCTTCTATCGGTGAATAAGATGACAGGTAAAAAGCTGGATAGAGTCCTGCCAGCAATCCAGTTCCCAACACGATTATGATCAGTGCTAATAAAGGCCCTGTTTGTGCAAGCATTTGCCAGGTAAGGTTTTTATCCAGTAAATTGTTGAAAGTAGGCAAGGCCAACTCTATCAATAAACTTGCCAGCAGAAAGGCCAGGAATGTCATCAGCATAGACTCGCCTAAAAATTGTATAACCAGTGTCTTTTTTGATGCTCCTATCGTTTTTCTTAAACCAACTTCACGGGCTCTCTTTTCGGCCAGAGCTGTGGAGAGGTTCATAAAGTTGAAAGCGGCAATTAAAAGAATCAGCACGGAAATTATCGAAAAGATAATAACACTGGTCATGCTGCCTTGAGGAGCAATATCATACTGTCCTCCGGAAGTTAAATGAATGTCAGTTAGAGGCCTGAATTCAAGTTCCAACATATCATTGATATCGATGTTGATGTTAAAGACATCCGGCAGGTGCGACATATGCTTTTTAATAAAACCTGCTGCCTTGGCTTCCACCTGCGTGATATCTGCATTTTCACCCAGCTTAATGTAGTTGTATAAGTAATTATTCGCCCACCTGCTGTGTTGATCTTCCATCACGTTTTCAGTTGTAGCAAAAGAAACCAGGATATTCGGTACGAAATGACTATTGTCCGGTATATTTTTCATTACGCCGGTAACTTTTAGTTGGCGAGTTTCATTATACCATTCAATTTCTATCTCTTTGTTGATGGGTTCTTTATCACCGAAAAAGCGCCGCGCTTCTTCCTGCGTTAAAACAACTGAGTTGGGTTCCTTCAATGCAGTTTCCGGGTTGCCTTTCAACAAAGGGAAAGTGAAAAAACTGAAGAAATTGCTGTCAACAAAAATTACTTTTTTGGTTTGGAATACATCTTTAGAATCCTTCATGGAGATGTCTCTGTCCAATAACCGCATAGAAGAAATCACTTCTGGCATGTCTTCTGCCAATGTTGGTCCATAAAGCGCAGAGGTTACAGGAACATTGTGTCGTTGTCCCTGAAAGAACATATCCCGCTCCACCCTGTAGATGCGATCGGCGTCCTGGTGAAACTTATCATAAGAGATTTCATGGAAAACCCACATGGCGATGAGTATCGAAGCGGCCATGCCGATTCCTAATCCTAAAATGTTTATGAAGGAGAATGACTTTCTCCGGATGAAGTTTCGGGTCGCTATTTTCAGAAAATTTTTAAACATCGTTTTTATTTTTTGTGATACTATGCCATGTGGCTTTCTTACATTTTCATAGCCAAAAGGAGAACATCGAATTATATAACTGCTTCTTTGATATTCTCTGTCACCACTTGTCCGTCGAATAAATTAATGATTCTCTGGCTGTAACTTGCATCGTGCTGAGAGTGGGTCACCATTACGATAGTGGTTCCGTTTTGATTCAAGTATTCCAGCAGATTCATTACTTCTTCGCCATGGGCTGAGTCGAGGTTACCGGTAGGTTCGTCGGCAAGAATCAGTTTAGGCTTCGCAACAACTGCGCGCGCCACGGCAACACGCTGCTGCTGTCCTCCCGATAGCTGTAACGGGAAGTGTTTTGCGCGATGGGCTATCTGCATACGCTCCAGCGCTTCGTTAACCATCACTTTACGGTCTTTGGAAGAAATACCCAGGTAAATAAGCGGCAGCTCTACATTTTCGAATACATTAAGCTCATCGATCAGGTTAAAGTTCTGGAAAACAAAGCCAATGTTGCTTTTGCGAAGCCGTGCACGTTGTTTCTCACTGTAACCTGATACATCCTCATCAAGAAAAAAGTAATTCCCTGATGTTGGATTATCAAGAAGTCCAAGGATATTAAGCAGTGTAGACTTGCCACAACCAGACGGGCCCATAACGGCAACAAATTCGCCTTCTTTGACTTCAATACTTACTTCGTTCAGTGCGGTGGTTTCCACCTCATCAGTACGAAAAACTTTCATTAAATTCTCTGTTCTAATCATAATACTTGTTTTTAGCTGTTATTAATTCTTTTCAATTCGTTTTTGCGTTTATTTGAAGACTAATTTATCTTTTTGTCCGAAGGAATCATAGGATGAAATTATGACTTTTTCTCCCGGGTTCAATCCTTCCAGTACTTCATAATATCTTGTGTTTTGCCTTCCTATCCGAATATCCCGCTTATAAGCATATTCTCCACCGGGTTCGATGACAAAAATCCAATTGCCGCCGGTTTCCTGGAAAAAGCCTCCGCGTTTCACAATAGTAGCATCTTTGGCGCTACTGAATTTCAGGCGCATCTGTATAGTCTGGCCTCTTTTAATGCCTTCGGGCTGCTCATCTGTAAAATGAAAATCCACTTCAAAACTTCCGTTATTTACGTCAGAATAAATTTTGTGAATTTGCATCGCGTAGGTTTTGCCAGAAAAATCAATATCTGCAAGTTGACCAGGGTGTACTCTGGAAATATATCGCTCATCAATCCGTGCTTTCAGTTTGTAACCTTTTTGCTGGTCAATTTGGCCAAGATGCTGCCCGGGGTTTTTGGTCTCACCTATTTCTGCACTGAAAGAAGAGAGTTTCCCATCTTCAGGAGCCTTAATAACCAGGTTGTTAAGGTTTTCTCGCAGCAGGTCAAGGTTGTTTTGCATGCGCGACATCGATTCCTCAATCTGTTTGTTTCGGCGCACAGCAACGATAGAGTCCAGCTCCATCAGCTTGCGCTGTATTTTTAGCTGTTTCATATTATACTCATAATCGCGTTGGGCATCTTCAAATTCTTTATCACTAATAACTTTATCGTCATACAATTGCTTTTGACGCGTAAAGTTCTTTTTGGCTTTATCTATCTGGTAACGAACATCTACTAAAGCCCGCTGTTGCTGGAAAATGTTTTTCTGCAAACTGATTTTTGTGGTTTCCAGCTCATTAAGTGTTTGAAAAAGGCGCGTTTCCTGTTCCATATTACGCAGTTCCATGTCTGCGTTTTTTAACCTGAGAATGCTGTCGCCTTCTTGTACTATTGCGCCGTCTTCTACATAGCGCTTCTCAACAATTCCACCTTGTACAGCGTCAATATAAATTGTATGCTTTGGATATACCACACCGTCCACGGGTATAAATTCCTGAAATTTATCCTGCTTAACAGTGGCAACCGAGAGTTGATTTTTTTCCACGTAAAGTCTGCTTTCGTTATCTCTGAAAAACAGCAGATACAAGATAAACGCTCCAAATCCTGCTATCAATACAATCGATATAATTCGTTTCGGCGTCCATTTTTTCTTCTTAATTGCTCTGTCCATAAAAATGATTTTTGCTTGTGTTTTTTCCCTTAAATTCCATAGCCATGCCATGTTTTACTAGAGTCTGAAATTGAGATTACTATAAAACAGGATTAGTTCATTTTTCAGCAAAAGTGTTCGTTGAGAAACAAAAATTGTTCGTTCGCGAACAGCATGGTTTTGCTGATTCTTGTATTTTTGCCTTATTTTAAATGATTCTGAATAAAAACAACGCCATGTTGCATAATAGAGTTGATAAAAGAGTCCTGAAGCAAAGGTTGATGGAAGAAACATTTGAGCGGAAAACCATTTCTTTTTACCGGTATGTTCGAATTGCAAACCCTCAGGAGTTTCGTGACAGGTTGTATCAGGAGTGGAATGAATTAAGCTGCTTTGGGCGCATTTATATTGCTCGGGAAGGCATTAATGCGCAAATGTCCGTACCCGAACACAACATGCAGGCTTTTCTAGAGCAATTAGGTGAGCATAAGGCGTTGAAGGATATCCCTATTAAATATGCAGTGGAAGATAACGGAAAGTCTTTTTATAAACTTACGATGAAAGTCCGACCCAAAATTGTTGCGGATGGACTGGATGACGGGAGCTATGATGTTACGAATGTGGGTAACCATCTGGATGCTCTCACTTTTCATGAATTATCTCAACAAAAGGACACCATTGTAGTGGATATGCGAAATCATTATGAGAGTGAAGTAGGGCATTTCAGAGGAGCTATCACTCCCGATGCAGACACCTTCCGGGAAGAAATAGAAATAGTAACAGATATCCTCAGGGATAAAAAAGACCGGAAAGTTTTGCTTTATTGCACAGGTGGAGTTCGTTGCGAAAAAGCCAGCGCTTATCTGAAGCATAAGGGATTTCGGGATGTCAATCAACTCCATGGCGGTGTAATTGAGTATGCCCGGAAAATCAAACAGCTTGATCTGGAATCAAATTTTATCGGAAAGAATTTTGTATTTGATGAGCGCTTGGGTGAACGTATCAGTGACGAAGTCATTTCGCGATGTCATCAGTGCGGGAAACCTGCTGACAGGCATACGAATTGCGCTAACGATATTTGTCATCTGTTGTTTATCCAGTGCGAAGAATGTGCGGCTCAGTATGAAGGTTGCTGCAGCGATGAATGTCGCGATATTATTCATCTCCCTGAAGAAGATCAGGTAGCTTTGCGCAAGAAACAGTCAGATAAATTTGAGG
>JBNJGK010000009.1:0-33808 GCA_051747665.1 Bacteroidota bacterium
TTAATTGCTGCTCCGGGCACAAGCTGCCGGCACCAGATTAAAGACGGTACTAGCCGGAAAGCATTCCATCCGGCAGAAATTATGTACCAGGCTTTAAAAAAAGATAAACGACCAGGATAAGGGATTTCCCGTATAAGAAATTTCCAAAATATAGTAATTTCGTCAACATCAAATAGAATGAATTTGTTAACCAAAATGCAAACCAACGTGAAAATTATTGTTTATTTATTGGCAGCGAGCCTGATAGGAATGGTATCCTGCCAAAGCAACGCAAAAGAAAAGAATAAGATGGACAATCCACTCTTAGGGGAATTTACAGCGCCTTATGAAGCGCCGCCTTTCGAGGATATCAAACCGGAGCATTACATGCCCGCTATTGAGAAAGGCATGAAAGAGCATAATGAGGAAATTGAAGCTATCATCAACAACGATGAGGCACCTACATTTGAAAACACTATAGCCCGCCACAGCCGCAGCGGAAAACTGCTCAGCCGTACAGCAACGATTTTCTACGGTCTGAACAGTGCCAATACGAACGACAAAATGCAGGAGATTGCTCAAAAGCTTTCACCCAAAATGTCAGCTCATTATGATGCCATCAGCATGAATCCGGATTTGTTTGCCCGCATCAAAACCGTGTACGAAAACCGCGATAACGCTGACCTTACTGAAGAGCAGCTATATATTCTCGAAAATCAATACAAGAGTTTTGTACGCAGTGGTGCTTTGCTCCCGGAACAAGAAAAAGAAAAGCTAAAAGAGTACAACTCAAAACTTTCTTCACTTTCGCTCCAATTCGGGCAAAATGTACTTGCCGAAACCAACAATTTTGAAATTGTGATAGAAGATGAAAAAAATCTGGCCGGTTTACCCGATGATGTTATTCAAACGGCTGCAGAAACAGCTAAGGAGCGCGATCATGAAGGCAAATGGGTTTTTACTACACAAAAACCCAGCATGATTCCTTTCCTGCAATATGCTGAAAACCGTGATTTAAGAAAAAAACTTTACATGGGTTACACGCATCGCGGAAACAACGACAATGAGTATGACAACAAGGAAATTATGGAGGAAATGATGAACCTCCGCATTAAGCGTGCTAAGCTATTAGGTTATGATTCACACGCTGAATACCGTTTGGAAACCCGCATGGCTAAAAAACCTGAAAACGTCATGGAGCTGCTTAACACCGTATGGGATGCTGCACTGCCGGTTGCGAAAAACGAACGTGCTGAAATGCAAAAAATCATTGACCGTGAAGGGCATGATTTTGATCTGCAAAGCTGGGACTGGTGGTATTATGCCGAAAAACTGCGTAAAGAAAAATACAACCTTGATGACAGCGAGCTGCGGCCGTATTTTAAGATTGAAAATGTAAGAGATGGCGCCTTTATGACCGCCAGTAAGCTTTTCGGTATCAACTTCAGACAGATTGATGATATTCCGCTGCCTCACTCCGATGCTCAAGCTTTTGAGGTTACCAGTGAGAATGGAGATCACATCGGCGTGCTCTATATGGATTTCCATCCCCGCAGCAGCAAACGCGGTGGTGCATGGTGCGGCAGTTACCGCCGTCATCAGGTGGCTGAGAACGGCCAGGAAGTCAAGCCGTTATCTACCATCGTATGCAATTTTACAAAGCCCACAAGCACTAAGCCGGCGCTAATTAGCCTGGATGAGGTAGAAACGCTTTTTCATGAGTTTGGCCATGCGCTGGACGGCCTTTTTGCTCAAAATACCTACCCTACTACATTTGTGGCTCGCGACTTTGTAGAGCTTCCTTCACAAATCATGGAGCACTGGTCAACACACCCGAAGGTGATGAAAGAATATGCCACTCATTATGAAACTGGAGAAACCATTCCCGATGAATTGATTGAGAAGATCGAGAAAAGCAACCTGTTTAATCAGGGTTTTATGAATGTGGAATTTACCGCAGCAGCATTGCTCGATATGGCTTACCATACCAGAACAGAAGCTGAACCTTTCAATGTGATGGAATTTGAAGAAGATTATCTTGAAAGCATCGGATTGATTCCGGAAATTTACTCACGCTATCGCAGCACTTATTTCAGGCACATCACCGGTGGATATGATGCCGGCTATTACAGCTATATGTGGTCTGCCGTATTGGATAACGATGCTTTTGAAGCCTTTAAGGAAAACGGCTTGTATGATCGTGAAACAGCTTCCAAATACAGAAAACATGTATTAGAGAAAAATGGCATCGATGATCCTGAAGAGCTTTACAGAGCATTCAGGGGAAGAGATCCGAAAATAGAGCCATTATTGAAAAACAGAGGTTTGCTATAGCCGCAAAATCCTTTAACAAAAAGCCCGGCAACGTGATGGCCGGGCTTTTTTAGTTTATGCATTATATTGATGTGACTGGTTCAAAAAGCGCTAAATGTTTTAAAAACTTGAATTAGATACAATAAGTATCTGTTTTTTTAATTACGTAATATGCCAATTATCAAGATGTTATTAAAATCGTATTGTCAAAAATAAATTATTGATTTATATACTATTAACCAAAAACTTAGAAACATACAAACTTATTAAACTGAGCTCATAACCTACAAACCAAAAACTTATGAACCTATTAAACTAAACTCATTGCAGGTTCAGTGAATTTAAATTAAGTTTGTAAACTGATTGGGTAAGTTATTTTCAATTTCATGCAAGAAAAATCAAATCCACCAGGATTCAAAAAATTAGCTTAATTGGCAAGACTAAAAAATAATTAAAAAATGAATAAGATCGCTTTATTACTGATCGCTTTAACCCTCGCAGTTATGACAGGGTGCAATGATACTGAGGAAATCAATCCTGATAAAATTTATACCGAGCTTTATGTACAATATATCGCCAACACTGATGATACGTATGTTCGGGCTACATTTCATGAAGAAGAGCGAAGTGGAACTTTAGTTAAGCTCTCTGGGGATGCCGGCATTATGGTTGACAATATCCAGATGCAAAACTCTTCAAATGACCCATGGAATTACACTGCTGTTTTAAATGGGTATAATGATACCTTAGATTTGGAATACCGCGATCGCGACGGAAATGTATATGATTATCAAATTGATGTAAGTCAGGTTAATCCGATCGCTTTTCCGAGTGGTTTTACAAACCTGGACATCACAGAAGACCATGAGATTACCTGGAGCGGCGAACCAATCACACAAAACCAGGAAAAGGTTCACCTGGAGTATGGAAAAACCGGCATGAACTTTTACAAAGTATCAAAGAATGAGGTTGGAGCGAACACTATTACAATGGAATCGCGCAATTTAATGACTTACGGAGCCACAGATATTGATGCTTTGCTCTATCGCGATTTGGATATGAATTTGAACAACACACCGCCTGCAGGTGGCTCATTGATATTGTCTTACTCTACAGGCAGAGTACCCATAACTTTAGTTTTTGATAATTAACAAGATTATTTAACCGGCAAAAAACCAACCTCAAAACTAAAAAGGTTGGTTTTTTTTGATATTCTTTCGGTTTACCGGGCTTTGCAAGTCTTTATAATGATATTGTAAGACCTAAACCTGCAGGCGAAGCCATTAATTGCCATTGTTCACTGCTTAAAATACCATTTAACTCACCCTGATTAATAAAATACAGAGCCACATCAAACAAAAACAAAAAACCACCCTGAAGCATTATCGAATTCCCATAGCCTTTCAGCATAGCTTTTCTTTTCTCTACATTTTTTGCACGCTCTTTCATATATAATCCGGTCATGATATAAGCTACATCTAAGCCCGCATTCAAGAGTAAAATCTTGTTAAAATCCTGATACTCCGTAACAGTCTGAGTTAAAGGCGGTATTTCAGATGATTCCGGTAGACCGAAATAACCACCGGCAGCAATGCCTATGTTAACCACATTCCAGAAAACATTCATCTGATGAAAGCGATAATTGCTTCCCTGAGCTGATTGCATTGCCCATCCACTGATAATCATATTACCGGCAGCCCATCCCGCAAGGGTTAACATCCCGTTTTTTTGTATAGACAAACGGGTTTGATGATAATCCTGCAATGAAACTGCTTCCTGCTGCGCTGTTGCCATTCCGGCAAACGCCAATACCAAAAAGAATAAAACGGATATTTTTTTCATAAACACCTAACACAAAACCGGGAAAAGAAGTTTATAAAAAAATTTGAAAGGATCTAGTGAGTTGCGAATTATCTATATATTTGTGAATAGCTAAAGAGATTATGCTAATGAGTAAACATTGCTCAACATTTTCACCAAAATATTGCAGTTATGGCTAAAAAAATTTATCAGGTCAGAATTACTTTAAAAGGCAGCAATCCAAGAATATGGAGACGTTTATTGGTTCCTTCGGATTTGTCTTTAAATGATTTTCATAAAGTTATTCAGACTTCCATGGGCTGGACGAATTCTCATTTACATCAGTTCGTCAAAAACAAAACCTTTTATACCGTAAGGTCTCCTGAAGCAGAAGATTTTTGGTATGAGTCTAACAACGTAGACTATAAGGGAATGGTCGTTTCCGATTTGCTGAAAGCTGAAAATGAGAATATCATTTATGAATATGATTTTGGGGATTCATGGATGCATGATGTTCTTTTGGAAAAAATATTACCATATGACCAAAAACATCAGCAACCCGTTTGCCTCGATGGTGCAATGAATTGCCCGCCTGAAGATGTAGGTGGTTTACCTGGCTTCTATCAAATGCTTGAAGCATTGCAAGACCCTCAGCACGAGGATTATGAGGAGTATATGGAATGGCTGGGAGAAATATACGATCCTGAGTATTTCGACAGAGAAGAAATCAACGAACTGCTCAAGGAAGAAGATTATGGTTGTATTGAGCTGGAGTGAGTTATAACCTTTTTTGAAAAAAGGGAAGTAATGATAAAAGATAGCAGGAATAGCTACTCTCAAGTTCATTTTGACTACTAAATGACCTAATCTGCCGATTATCAGAATGCTATTAAAACGCCATTATCAAACACATATTTAAGTGTTTGTCCATAAAATCATGAGAAAATGAAAACTTAAAATAACATCCCGAAATTTTTCGGGATCAATATCCAAATTACATCCCGAAAGCTTTCGGGACTGCAATTTTCAAATGTCAAAATTCAAAACATTTGAAATCAACAAGATACTATATTGTTTTGAATTTCTAATATTGGATTTTGGTATTTATTTGTAATTTGAAATTTATCATTTGGTGCTTCATTTGCAAGAATTTCTAATTTGTAGACGGACACTATTTATATTTTCTGATAATTAACCTCCAAACGTATAAACTTAAGAACTTATTAAACGGAACTCATCTTTGCAAAACCTTATTTAACCCTGAAAGTTCTCAATCGATTCAGGGCAGCCGCCAGCTCATTTTTTCTGAACATCGCATAATCGCCGCGATTTCTTTTATTAAGAATATCCAGTCCATTCTGATTTATCGCTTCTTCTATTTCATGCAATACTTCCTTAAGAGAAGCTTTTCCCATCCTCTTTTTAGCCAAAAGAATGGCGTCGGCAATGGCATTAAGCTGTGCCGGCGAAACAACCTGGTCTAATGCTGACAAATCAATTCGTTGTCTTCCCAGTTGAATTTGATTCACACCTTCGGCCTTTAATTTGGTTTTATGTCCTTTAGAAGGATCAATACTATCAGGCTGCGGAATTCGTTCACGAATCTTACCGAAAATATCTCCCCCCTCATGCACCCGCTTTTCCTGATCTTCTGCTACAATGGCTTTAGCTTCTTCGGTTAAATCAAAAGGTAAATATTCTACCATGCAAATGACTTTATCCGCCACTTCAAAGTAGCTTCCTGATCCTCCAACCACCAAAATAGTAGAAACGCCATAATCCTGATACAATTGGTGTACTTTATCGATGTAGGGTGTGATAGGCTCCCTGTTTTTGGGCACAAGCTGCTGCATGCGCTTATCGCGAATCATAAAGTTTGTGGCTGAGGTATCCTCATCAATCATCAGCACCTTAGAACCGGATTCCAGCGCTTCAATGGTGTTGGCAGCCTGTGAGGTGCTTCCGCTGGCATTATCAGAAGAAAACCTTACGGTATCCTTGTCGAACGGCAGGCTGTTGATAAAAGGCGAAATATCTACTTTTTCGATGTATCTTCCGTCTTCAGCCCTGATTTTCATTGCTGTTTCATCTGCTACTACAAACTCCCTCCCATCTCCGGGAATATGGTTATAGACACCACGCTCGATAGCACTTAGCAATGTTGACTTACCATGATAACCGCCCCCCACAATAAGGGTGACGCCTTGCGGGATGGCCATTCCTGTCACTTTCCTGTGCTGAAGCTGAAACTCTACCCGCATAGATTGCGGTGACTGAAAAGCTATCGCATCAGCCAGCGGCCGCTGATCAATGCCGGAAGCCCTGGGCAATATAGCATCATCCGAAACAAAAGCAATAAAACCTGCCTCAACTGTCTTTTTCCGAAGCAGATCCGCGTCTTCATTTACATAAATGTGATCCTGCAAATCCAAATGATCCACAGCCTCAAAAAACAGGCTTTGCTTTACTATTAAAGTGAGCTCCTCATCTATCATTTCGCGGGCCTGTTCTGCCGCCACTTTGCGACCGTATGCAGGCAGCCCCACCACAAAACGGGCTTCGATATAATCCTTTTCCACAATCACCGAAGTACGTTCCAGCAACTCCTGCCCCGGCTGCTCTATATTGATCATCCCGCTTTTACCGCTGCCGCGGTTTCCTTTCGCCAATAAGCGGCTTTTGAAGAAAAATCTTCGCGTAAGAAAATCGCTGAGGGCGGTTTTGCGCGACTTTCCTGCAAAAGACCATTCAGGAAATGTATTGTCTACCCTAACGCTAAAACGACTTGGCGCTGCAAAGGGATCCCCCTGAACATGATCGATATACAAATCAAATATTTCACCGGTGTAAGCTCCTTCAAGGTCCTTATAAGCCTTGTACCCTTTCCGGTTTATGCGGTTTAATGTGCTGTAAAGATTTCTGAACTCCTGCATGTTTGCAAAATAAACCAATACTGTTTAAATAACAAAGCAGAAAATCTTTTCAGATGTCAGGGAAATAACTGAATTGCTATAGTTATATCAAATCATCGTTGATAAGTTGCTGGATTTGATCATGGATGGTTTCATCAACAGTCCGAAACTCGAGACCAAGGTCTTTTTTCGCTTTGCTGTTATCAAACTTTAAAGGAATCCCGATATTCTTGCTGATATATTTCCATGAAAACCCCATGAATGGGCCAAAAACATACAGCATAAATTTGGGCACCACTTTATCGGGAATGTGATACTCTTCACCGGCGGTTTGTTTTGCTTTAAAAGCTATGTCGAGAGCCGAAAGCGATTCCGCAACAATAATATGACGGCCGTGCGGCTGATTTTGCGTTGCTGCAATTACATGTGCTTTAGCTACATCGCGAACATCCGTCACTCCGAAATAAAGCTCCGGAACACCTTGCTTGAATTTTCCATTCAACAAAGAGCGAATAAAATCAATACTGGTAGAGTCCTGACGCGTTGTGATGGAAGGACCAAGCACAAACCCGGGATTGATTACAGCTAACTTCCAGCGGTTCTGCTCTGCAAAAATCCGCCATGCTTCGCGCTCGGCTGCCGTCTTAGAGTAAGCGTAAGCCTGATGCTTTTCATTACTGGTGTTGTTCCAGTCGTTTTCATCAAAAATGCCGTTATCCTTATTTCTTATCTCTTCTCCATCACCAAATATGGCTGCCACAGAAGAAGTAACAACCACTTTTTTTACTGTCTCTTCACGATTAACCGATTCCAATACATTTCGTGTTCCTTCAACCGCAGGCTTAATCAATTGCTTCTTAGCATCCTTGATTCCCTGAATAAAAAAAGGAGATGCCGTATGAATAACGGCCTCACATCCCTTCATAGCTTCATCGAATGAATTTTCTTTGGTTAAATCAGCTTCATATAAAGTTAAGTTTGATTTGGCTGCTGATGCCATTTGCGTAAGGTGTGCTGACTTTTCTTTGTTGCCCAAATCTCTTACCGTGGTGTTTACATCATGACCCTGATCCAAAAGGTTCTTAATCACCCATGATGCAATATAGCCGGTTCCTCCGGTTACAAGTACTTTCATACATTTTATTTTTTATATTTATATTAAAACACTGAGCCTAAACAAAAAGTTTACATCATTCAGCATAGGTTTTAACCTAAGCATCTAAAAAAAGCTAAAATCAGGATTTCGCTAATGCATTTTCTAAAATCCGTTAAACTAAACCTTTATTGTTTGTATTCGTTTGTAGAGTTATGAGGATAATCGCTTTCATATTGCTATCAATGATCGGAGCCATGGCTTCAGGGCAGGGACCGCATCCTATCCTGAAAAACTTTTTTGCGCAACAACAAGGCGAAGAAGTTTATCTTCAGTGGACTATTGATAAAGGTCAAACCTGTAATGATATTATTATTGAGCGTAGCGGCAATTCAAAGTCATTTGAAAAAATCGGTTTTATTGCAGGGGTTTGCGGATCACCCGATCAGGAAATGGTTTATCGTTTTACAGATACTATCCCGCTAAAAAATATGGAAAATCATTATCGCTTAGAATTGGGCTCGCAGGGTTATTCAGAATTTGTTTCCGTAAAAACCATTATAACCGGAAATGAAGGATATCACCTGGTGCAAAACCCCATAAAAAGCAACCTGAGAATCTATTTTGAGGATGAAGGTCAAAAAACAATGCATGTCTTTGATTTGAATGGCAAGCAGCACTTTACCCGCAGTTTCTCAGGTCAGGAGTTTTCTGAGTCTTTACATGCTTTACCATCCGGAATATACATTTTCAGAGTTGAAACCGAAGATCGAAACATGATTCGTGGTAAATTTGTGATAGCAAAATAGTATACATGACAAAGATTGGCTTACTTTCTGACACACACAGTTATATTCATGATGAAATGCTGGATTTTTTCTCAGGATGCGATGAAATATGGCATGCCGGTGATATCGGTGCTATGAATATTGTTTCCCGGCTGGAAACTATTGCTCCTGTCAGGGCTGTTTATGGCAATATTGACGACACAACCATCCGGCAGCATTATCAGGAAAACCTGATTTTTGAAACCGCAGGTAAGAAAATATTTATAACTCACATTGGTGGGTATCCCGGAAAATATCAGCCTGCAGCCAGGAAAATCATAGAACAGGAGAAACCAGACCTGTTTATTTCCGGGCATTCCCATATTTTAAAGGTGATACATGATGATAAATACAGTTTGCTGCATATCAATCCCGGAGCTGCCGGAAAAGTAGGATTACACAAATATGCTACCGCTGTTACTTTTCAGATTGAGAATAATAACTTTGAAAAGCTGCAGGTTTTTGAAAAAGAGCGTAAAGAACTCAAATAATTTTTCAAAGACTGAGAAACCAAAGCCGCATTAATCTATTATTGGAGAAGTTTATCTGAGCCGGTCAACAGAACGAACCAGTTTTTCATCTTTTTTAATAAAATGTTGTGCAATTAAAGTAAAAACCAATGATATCAAAGGGAGGTAAATGCCAATAGATTCCGTGTAATCCACCGCTGTGGAAGTGTTTTCTTCAATTGTAGGCACATAATAAAACATCAGGCCTACGATAAATAGAATATTTAACAGAATGGACACTTGAGTAAGCTTAATTTGTTTTATTCTGTTTTTATAGGATAGCAGTGCAATCACATTTAAAATCAAAACCACCAGCGCTGCAACCGCCAAAGGAGCAAAAATCCAGGGGATAAAAGGAATTTCCGCACCTGGAGTAATGCTTTCCAGCTCATAAACATGGAGGACAAAGATGCCAGTTTGCGAATAAAAAGTAGCTAAAGGAAAAAATGCCAACAAAATAATTGCAACGATGGCAAGAAATAAAAATACCGTTTGAATACGCTGAATCATAATACTAAATATTTGTAAATCAATTTATTGCTTTATGTTTCTTCAAAATTTTCAGCTTAAAAATGAGCTCCCAGGCCTGTCTGAATCCTTAGGCGGCTTCCTCTCAAAAAGCAATTGCAAAGATAAAGCAGATTTTTTTAAGGAAGAAAATATTTACTTTTCGAATAATTTGTATATTTGCAAGCAGCAATTCCCAATCAAAAATCTGATTGTTAAACAAAAGTCCGGTAAAAGTATTTACAGGACGATAATTTCGAGTGAAACACATTAAAAATTAATAAAATTTACAAACTCACCTCTTTAATCATAAAATTCAATTTATGTACGACATTATAGAATTGAACAGCAAGTTGGTATCAGAATTAAAAGAGATTGCAAAAGAGCTGAATATTGAAAAAATAGAAGGCCTCAAAAAACAAGATCTTATCTACACTATTCTGGATCACCAGGCGCTAAACCCCGGCAAAGAAAAAGCGCCAGAAAAAACCGAAGAACCTGTAAAAAGAAAGCCGGGCCGACCAAAGAAAAAGCAGACTGCATCCGAAAAACCGGAAGCTAAAGAGCCGGAAAAAACCGAGAGTAAGCCATCGGACAGCAACGGCGGAAAAGAAAAAGAGAAAGAAAAAGAAGCACAGGAGAAAAAGACACGGCGCAGAAGGCGCATTGTAAAACCACCTGAGCCAGTTGCTAAAGAAGATAAACCTCAGGAGACGCCCGAAAAACCGGCCAGAGCTGAAGAAAAACAAGCTGACCAGGAGAAGGAGCGCAAAAGCAGGCCGCAACCAGAACAAACCAACTCCAATGATACTTATGAAAAACCGGTTGTTCATAAAAAGGAAGAAAACAAAAAAGATGATTTCTTCCCATTTGAGTCTGAAGGAATTGTAAACAGCGAGGGTGTGCTTGAGATTATGCCTGATGGGTATGGATTCTTACGCTCAAGTGATTTTAATTATCTGAATTCACCCGATGATATTTATGTTTCTCAATCACAAATTAAACTTTTTGGATTGAAAACCGGCGATACGGTGCTTGGAAGCATTCGCCCACCAAAAGACGGAGAAAAATTCTTCCCATTAATCAAGGTGATAAAAATCAACGGTAAAGAACCCGCCGCTATCCGCGACCGGATTCCTTTTGATTACCTGACGCCGCTTTTCCCGGATGAAAAGTTCAATATCACAGCTCATAAAGACAAAGACAACCTTTCGGTGCGTGTTATAGACCTGTTTTCTCCGCTTGGCAAAGGACAGCGTGGACTGATTGTAGCTCAGCCTAAAACCGGTAAAACGGTATTGCTGAAAGAAATAGCCAACGCAATTGCCGCCAACCATCCTGAAGCTTACCTTATTGTATTGCTCATCGATGAGCGTCCCGAGGAAGTTACAGATATGGCCAGAAATGTGAATGCTGAAGTGATTTCATCAACATTTGACGAGCCTGCAGAAAGACATGTACGCATCTCCAACATCGTGCTGGAAAAAGCCAAACGCATGGTTGAAAGCGGACACGACGTAGTAGTATTGCTCGACTCCATTACACGACTGGCACGTGCTCACAACACGGTTTCCCCATCTTCAGGAAAAGTGTTATCAGGTGGTGTGGAAGCCAATGCACTGCAAAAGCCAAAACGTTTCTTCGGCGCTGCCCGCCAGATTGAAAAGGGAGGTTCGCTGACTATCCTGGCTACCGCATTGATCGATACCGGCTCCAAAATGGATGAAGTGATTTTTGAAGAGTTTAAAGGAACCGGCAACATGGAGCTGCAGCTCGACCGTCGCCTAGCCAACAAGCGCGTATGGCCGGCAGTAGATATTATCTCTTCCGGAACACGACGCGAAGACTTGTTGCTTAACAAAGAAGTGATGCAACGTGTATGGATTCTCAGAAATCACCTGGCGGATATGACTCCGATAGAAGCTATGGAATTCATCAAAGACAAGATGAAGTTTACCAAAGATAACGAAGAGTTTCTCTCTTCAATGAATGGATAAAACTTATCTAATCATAACAAAACCGGGCATCTTTGCTTTCCAGCATCGATGCCCGGTTTTTTTGTCAAATGGAAAGGAATTCCAATCAGTTCAATCTTCTTTTTGTTTTACTTTTTATCCTGAGGAATGAGTGAACAAAGGTCTATCCCGCCAAAGCTGCCCGAACTCATCAGCAACAAAACACGGTTTTGCCTTGATATACCAGAAAGAAAAGAGCTCAGACTTTTTGTATTTGTATAAACATCTGCTTTCGGATCATCAAAAAAAGATTTGACTTCTTCAGGAGATAATTCCGGTAGCTTTTTCATTGCTAATGTATGGGGAGTATAAAAAACAACTTTCTCATCAGCAGCTTGCATACTTCCTGAATATTGGGGTAAGAAGTTCTTATTCAAACTGCTGTATGTATGCAATTCCATCACAGCCGTAAGTTGTCTTTCAGGATACGTCTCTTTAACCGCTTCAACCGTTGCTTTCAATTTTGACGGGGCGTGGGCAAAATCGCGAATTACCGTAAACGCTTCATCTTCGTATAAAATCTCCATGCGTCCTGAAGCGCCGCGAAACGTTTGCATTGCCTCATAAAAACCCTCAGCGTTTACATCAAGTTTTTCTGCTACCCGCTTTGCGGCTTCAAGGTTCAGAAGATTATGTTGTCCGTAAATTTGCAATGGCCATTTTTTACCTGCCGCATGAAGAATTATGCGCTTCTCCGTTACTTCATAATCAGGCAAATTATACGGCTTCAAAGCAAGATTACTCGGGCTTTCCTCCTCCACCAGTCTTACAACTTCATCATCTGCCGCATTGTAAATCAGCGTGCCACCCGCAATGATTTTCCGGATAAATACACGGAATTGTTCCAGATAGTTCTCATACGTAGGAAACACATTCATATGGTCCCAGGCAATTCCTGTTATCACGGCTATATGAGGTTTATACACATGAAACTTAGGCCGCAAATCAATAGGAGATGTCAGATACTCATCGCCTTCCATAATCATGGCCTTATTCTTTTCTGATAAGGAAACCATCGTATCAAACCCATCCAACTGGGCGCCTACCATAAAGTCTGTATCGATGTTATGATAGTGAAGCGCGTGCAAGACCATGGCTGTGGTCGTAGTTTTGCCATGACTCCCTCCTATTACAATCCGGGTTTTCTCAGCGGAATGCCTGTATAAATATTCGGGATAGGAATAAATTTTCAAGGCAAGCTTTTGCGCTTCCAAAAGTTCAGGATTGTTTTTGCGGGCATGCATTCCTAAAATCACAGCATCAGGTTTTTGTTCTAACTTTTCAGGAAACCAACCCTCATTTTCGGGCAGCAACCCATACTTGCTGAGGCGGCTTCGCGAAGGTTCAAAAATTTCGTCATCAGAACCGCTTACGATATATCCGGCTTTATGCAGAGCGATAGCTAAGTTATGCATTGCGCTTCCGCCGATAGCAATAAAATGTATTCTTTTCATAAATCGCAGTTTGAGGCTGCAAACTACAAAAAAAGTATTCAGTTTTGTTATTACGTGGGAAAGATTAATTTTGCACTATAAGCAATTTTATAAATATGTTCAAATATATTGATATAGATACGCTGAACACGAAGTTCAGAGGAGCCACTGCCGAGGCAGTTTTACATTATTTTTTAAACGATTTTGAAGGAAAAGTAACCTTTGCTTCCAGCCTTGGAGCGGAAGACCAGGTGCTGACACATCTCATTGCCGGCATTAATAAAACGGCAAACATATTCATGCTTGACACAGGCCGGATGTTTCCTGAAACCTATGACGTATTAGCCAGAACAAACCAGCGTTACGGAGTCAACATTAACGTATTCTTTCCAGACTCATCGCGTGTAGAAGAGATGGTCAACAGCAAAGGAATCAATCTCTTTTATAAAAGCATTGAAAATCGAAAGCTTTGCTGTCATATCCGCAAAACAGAGCCTCTGCGCCGGGCGCTGAAAGGCAATGATGCCTGGATAACCGGACTGCGCAAAAGCCAGGCCATTACGCGTCATGACATGCAAACCATTGAATGGGATGAGACCAACGAACTTATCAAAATCAATCCGCTCATCGATTGGGACCATGATGATATCTGGGAATTTATAAAGCAAGAAAAAATTCCATACAACAAGCTACATGATAAAGGTTTCCCGAGCATTGGCTGCCAGCCCTGCACGCGGGCTATCATGCCCGGCGAAGATATCCGCGCGGGAAGATGGTGGTGGGAAAATCCGGAAACGAAAGAGTGTGGTCTGCATAAAAAACCACAGCCCAATCAATAGCTATTCAAAACGAATGGCTTTCACTGGCGAAATGCGTGTAATAATATAAGAGGGCGCCACCATCATCAGATAACATACCAACAATGTTCCGGCGTTGATCCACAATAGATCGCTGACTTGCAAATTAATAGGCACATGCGTCATGAAATAGGAAGCTTCGTCAAGCTTTATAAGCTGTAAATGCTTTTGCAGCATAGCCAGTGAAACGGCTATAAGATTGCCTAAAGCTAAGCCGCGCAGCACAATAAATGAGGCATTATAGAGGAACAACCTGCGGATGGCTCCGTTTTTCATGCCCATAGCTTTCAGGATGCCAATCATATTTGTGCGCTCTAAAATGATAATCAAAAGCGTACTTATCATCGTAACAGAAGCCACTAAAACCATAATAATCAGGATAATAATAACATTCATATCCTGTAGTTTGAGCCAGTCAAATATCTCAGGATGCAGCGTTTTTATATCCTGAACATTCAGGTCAAAAGGCACATTATTGTATACATCTGTTCTGGCTTTAGCAAGGTTATCCAAATCATCTATCATCACTTCAAAACCCCCAACATGATCTGCATCCCAACCATTCAGACGCTGAATATTTGTTATATCACCAATGATAAATTTATCATCGAAATCGGTCAGGCCTGTATCAAAAATACCGCTCACCACAAAAGGCCGTCCCCGCTGATGATCGCCCATGATAAAATAGGTTCTTAGCTTATCACCGGTTTCAACCTCCATCATATCAGCCATGCTTTTAGAAATCAGGATATCCATAGAAGCTTTTTCATTGCTGTAATCCGGAACATTTCCTTCCTTCAGTTTGCTCCTGAAGAAATCCCAGTTATAGTCCTCATCAACGCCTTTTAATACTACGCCCTGAATTTTGCCTTCGTTTTTGACAATCCCCGCCTTAGTAGCAAAAACCTGTATGTGCTCAACATGCTCAAGGTTCATCTCAGGATAAAACGGTTGCTTTTTAGATACCGGTTTGTTTTCATAAGAACGGTTAGAATCGAAAGGAGAAATGCGTATATGTGCTCCAAATCCCGTAACTTTGCCGCTGATTTCGTTCTGGAATCCGGTAAGTATAGCCACCGCCAGAATCATCATGCTCAGGCCCAAAACAATGCTAAGTATAGCAATGCGTATGATGGGCCGGGAATAGTTAAAACTATCCTTTTTGATGATGCGGCGAGCTATAAAAAGTGCTGTTTTCAAATTTTTATTGAATCATAATTTATGATATGCGAAAATATCAAATTGTTGCGATAATCTTACTGCTTTTTGCAGGTAATGTTACAGAGCTCCGTGCCCAATCCTCTCCAGCGCCTCTGGTAGTGCCGGGAGCCGCCCGTAAATGGACTTATCTTTCCTACGTGGGCGATAAACCTTTTGCTGTAGTAGCCAACCACACTTCACTGATTGGTGATACACATCTGGTAGATACTTTAGTTTCCATGAAATACAACCTGAAAAAAATCTTCAGCCCTGAGCACGGCTTCCGGGGCGACGCAGAGGCAGGCGCGTATTTGTATAACAGCACCGATACGGTAACAGGATTACCGGTTATCTCGCTCTATGGCGATAATAAAAAACCAAAACCCAAAGACCTCGAAGGCATTGAAATTGTGCTTTTCGATATTCAGGATGTTGGGGCACGATTTTATACGTATATCTCTACCCTTACGTTGGTAATGGAAGCCTGCGCAGAAAACGACATTCCTTTGGTGGTGCTCGACAGGCCCAACCCCAACGGGTTTTATGTAGATGGCCCGGTGCTGGAGCCAGGCTTTGAATCATTCGTGGGAATGCATCCTGTCCCTGTAGTCCACGGCATGACCATGGCAGAGTATGCCCACATGGTGAATCAGGAGGGCTGGATAAACGGTACATGCGACTTAAGCTGGGTCAAATGCAAAAACTATACGCATAAAACACGTTACCAGGTTCCGGTATCGCCTTCACCTAACCTGAAAAGCATGGAAGCGATTTACCTTTATCCATCACTGTGTCTTTTTGAAGGAACCACCGTAAGCATTGGCCGGGGAACAAATACTCCTTTTGAAATTTATGGCCATCCCAATTTAAGCTATGGCGATTACCGGTTTACACCCCGCCCTAATGCCGGCAGCAGCACCCCAAAGCATAATGGAGAAGAATGTCGCGGTCAAAACCTCAGGTTTTATGGAGAAAATTTTCATCAGATGCAGAATAAGTTTAACCTCTACTGGTTATTAGAAGCTTACAAAGACTTAAAAGATAATAACAAGTTCTTCAATCCTTTTTTTGATAAGCTGGCCGGTACAGATCAACTGCGGAAACAAATTCAGGCAGGAAAAGATATTGATGAAATCACACGATCATGGCAGCCCGATTTGGAGGAATTCAAAAAAATGCGTAAAAAATATCTGCTATATCCTGATTTCGAATAAACAGGAAATTATATATTCATGGGGTTGAATTTCAAATTATTAACTTATAAACCTAAAAACTTACGAACTTATTAAACTAAACTCATGGGTTGCAGTTCCGCTTACATTTTATACTTTTACCTAAAGCTTTAGCATGGACTCATCTTTTTTAAATATCCTTCTCTTTCTTGTCGGTTTCCTTACCGGGATGGGCCTTTTATGGATATGGCAGAATAAACGAAACAAGCAAAGCATAAAGGATTTACAACGGGAATATGATGATATTTATAAAAAACTAAGAGAGGCTGAAACAGCCCTGGCCGTTGCAGAAACCAATACCGCTAACTTCCAGGAGAACCTGCGCGAATCAAAAGATATTCAAAATACACTGCAGCAGAACCTCTCTGAGGTGAAATCTACGCTTGCGAGGAAAGAAACCGAAAACCAGCAGTTGCAAAAAAGACTCGAAGAGCATCAGGAAGAAGTACAGAATCTGCGTAAACAGTTTTTAATGGAGTTTGAAAATATTGCCTCCAAGCTGCTAAAAAGCAACAGCAAAGAGTTTGCCGAAACAAACCAGCAACGTTTAAATGCGCTTCTAAATCCTTTTAAGGAACGCATTGAAAACTTTGAAAAGGTCATCCGCGAAAACCAGAAGTCCCGCATAGAAGAGCAATCAAGCCTGAAAGCTGAACTAAAAAGCCTCCATGAATTAAACCGGCAGATGACTGAAGAGGCAAAAAACCTGACCCAAGCCTTAAAAGGCGATACAAAAAAGCAAGGCACATGGGGAGAAGTGCTTCTGGAAAAAGTTCTGGAGCGCAGCGGTCTCCGTAAAAATATTGAATTTAAAAGAGAAGTTTCCGTAAGCGGTCAGAACAACACCGGCCAAAGACCCGACGCTGTGGTATACTTGCCTGAAGGAAAACATATTATCATAGATGCAAAAGTATCGCTGAACGCATACGAAAAAAGCATAGACGCAAGTGATGAAACGGAACGAAACCGTTGTTTACAGCAGCATTTGGCTTCCGTAAAAACCCATATCAAAACCCTCGCTGAAAAAAACTATCACGCTTCCGAAGCCTTTAAAACACCGGAATTTACGTTGCTGTTTATGCCAGTGGAACCGGCATTCAGCGCCGTCATAGAGTTTGACAAAAACCTGTTTAACGAAGCATGGGATAAAAAGATCATCCTGGTAAGTCCTACCACACTGCTGGCTACTTTGCGCACTGTATCCTCAATTTGGAAACATGAGCACCAAACGGAAAATGCATTGAAAATTGCCCGCGAAGGTAGCAAGCTCTATGACCGCATTGCGCTTTTCCTCACAGAATTTGAAAAACTTGAAAAACCCCTCGACCAGGCCAAAGAGTCATACCTTTACCTGAAAAACAAGCTTAACTCCAGCAAACAAAGTCTTGCCGGAACAGCTTTACGATTGCAAAAACTGGGCGTGGAAACGTCTAAAAACCTGCCGCAATCTTTTGCAGAAAGTGAGGAGGAATCGGAATGAAAAAAAATATATTCTTAATTTTTAGCAGTCTTGTGTTGTTTTCCTTATCGGGATGCATTTCTACAAACCGGCTCACTACGCTTAATTATGCCGACTTTCTGAGCGGCCATCAGGAAAAGAACCCGTTCCGCTATACACTTGTGCATGAAAATGACAGCTCAACGAGCCTGATTGTTGAAACGGACATGAATAAACTGAAATACAAGAAAAAAGATAATTCCGATCAACTTATAGCCAAATATCAAATTGGCTATCAAATATACCCGGACATTACCTCTAACTCAGTTTCAGATAGCAACAGTCTCTACTATGAGGATTCAATATATTTTGCAGCCAACCATCGGCAAAAACATCAGGTAAAAATGGAAATGCACTCTGAAGCAACCCATTTTGTAAATATACGATTGGCCGATTTACAATCCGGAAAAAAATATAACCACTTTCATGAAATAGATAAAAGTACCCGGGACGGGCTCAATTACCTCACAAAAAACGCATCAGGAAATATTCATTATACGAATTATAAACAGTTTTACGACAAATACCGGTTTTCTTATCGCGACAACCTAAGTATCAAACTAATTGCCTTAAACTACAATACTCAAAACACAAAACTCGCTGCACCGCCATTTGCAGAACAACCCCGGCAAGATACCAGTCTTCAGATAACAGATACACTGACACTTAAACAAGGCATCTTAAACACAGAAAATCATGAAGGTTTGTTCATTATTCGCCGGCAAGGCACTCCGGAAGGCGGGAAAAGGTTTTTAGCACTCAATAATAATTATCCTAAACCTGACGGCAATAAAAGCTTTATAGCTCCTTTGCGTTACATCACCACCAATCGTGAATTTATGAAGCTGCGCTATGCAGCCGACAAACACATGGCCAAAGAAACGTTCTGGCAGGATGCTACCGGCGATTATGACAGGGCTTTTGAACGTATGCTGGAGTATGACAAGCGCGTGACGATGGCCAATAGCTTTTTTACAAGCTACAAAGAAGGCTGGAAAACCGACCGCGGGATGATATTCATCATTTTTGGAAAACCCGGCAGCATCCTCAAATACAAAGGACAGGAAAAATGGATTTATAATGAAAATCAAAGCCGCGAATTAATATTCATATTTAAAAAAAACAATGCTGAATCCGCGGTAAGCGACTATTGCTTAGAGCGTAAAGATACATACCGCATTCCGTGGTATCAGCAAGTAGAAACCTGGAAAAACTAAATATCTTGAAAAAAAGCGAATACATTTTTGGCATCCGGCCTATTGAAGAAGCCCTGGAACAAGGAAAAGTAATTGAGAAACTATTGTTTCAGAAAAACCTGCAGGGAGATGCTTCACACAGACTGCTTCAAAAGGCAAAACAGCATCGCGTTCCGGTGCAGCAAGTCCCGCTGGTAGCGCTAAACAAAATCACACGGAAAAACCATCAGGGGGTGATTGCTTACCTCTCTCCTATTGATTATCAAAACCTGGATGAAATTGTAATGCGCACTTTTGAGCAAGGACGTGAACCTTTTATCGTAATACTGGATCATATCACAGATGTGCGAAATACCGGCGCCATAGCCCGCACGGCTGAATGCGCGGGCGTGGATGCGCTGGTTCAGCCCGCCAAGGGAGGAGCGCTTATCAGTGGTGATGCTATGAAGACCTCAGCAGGCGCCCTAATGAAAATCCCGGTGCACCGCTCCTTCAACCTCCCGGAAACCATTCGCAAGCTCAGGGAATATGGAATCAAAATCGTGGCTTGTACTGAAAAAACGGAAACACTTTACACGGAGGTAGACTACCGGGGACCACTTGCCATAGTCATGGGCTCGGAAGACAAAGGCATTGACGTGCAAATACTTAAAGAAGTTGATGATTCAGCATCCATCCCAGTTCTGGGAGAAATCAGCTCGCTCAATGTATCAGTAGCCAATGGAATCATGCTCTATGAGGCACTGCGGCAAAGAAAAAGCTAAATACAGATTCTCCGCAGAGAAACTGCCGATTTTCTATAGATAAATAGGCCAGAATACAGCTTATTTGTACATTTGCCTGTAATATGATAAATCAAAAATTTCGCTGGATATGGCTTCTGTTGCCTTTATGGTTTTCCTTTGCGGGATGTCAGCAAAAGGAAGTAGAATACTATGAAAATGGCAATAAAAAAACCGAATTCACAAAAAAAGGGGATGAATTTGATGGTGAAAGCATTTGGTATTATCAAAACGAACAGCCCAAAATCATAGCCAACTATAATGCTGGTAAATTACACGGGCCAACTTATCATTTCTTTTATGATGGAAGAAAAGCACAGGAAACACATTACCATAAAGGTTTAAAGGATGGTAAGGCCTTAGAATGGCATGACAACGGAAAGGAAAAACAAATTGCCAACTACCGTAATGACACCCTGCATGGCGCTTATAAAGAGTTTTTTAGAGAAAATGGAGCCATTAAAACGGAAGGAACTTATCATAAAGGTGTAAGAGACAGTCTTTGGGTTTGGTATTATCCTAACGGACTTAAAGCGTCAAAAGCTGATTTCGATATGGGCAACGGCAAGCGAACCTATTGGTTTTCGGATGGAAAAAAAGAGTCCGTTATTACCTATCAGGATGATAAAAAACATGGCAAAGCATGGTATTATAACAAAAAGGGAGATACAATCAAGCTCAGCGTTTTTGAAGAAGATGTGCTTAAAGATGAACAGCTTTTAATAGATCTGGACAATTTATAATTAGTCTATTGATAATTTTTCCGATTTTTGCACCGGTTCTTTGACAAAATGCTTTTCTAAGCATTTAATTTTTAACAAATTACGCAAACGTTTCCGTAATGTTGATGTGCTGATTTTCAAGCAAAAAAACTTACGTAAATTTTTGTATGGATCAAAATGAAGTTTATATATTTGCCAGTGTTATGCAAATAACAATGTTATAAATATAACGTAAAATTAGTCGTTAACCATTAAAATCAATACGTAATGGATCTTGAAAAAGTAATGAGTGACCTGGAACAAAAACATCCAGGCGAAGCAGAATATTTACAAGCAGTAAGAGAAGTACTCGAAACCCTCGAGGATGTAGTGGAAGAAAACCCACAATTTGAAGGTCGCGGAATCATTAAAAGAATGATTGAACCCGACCGTGTACTCACCTTTAAAGTACCCTGGGTAGATGATAACGGTAAAGTACAGGTAAACCTTGGATACCGCGTCCAGTTTAATGGCGCTATCGGACCCTACAAAGGCGGACTGCGTTTCCACCCGAGCGTAAACCTCAGCATCCTGAAGTTCCTGGGATTTGAGCAGATATTCAAAAATGCGCTTACTACCTTGCCTATGGGCGGTGGAAAAGGCGGCTCTGATTTCAATCCCAAAGGAAAATCCGATGATGAAATCATGCGTTTCTGCCAGTCGTTTATGCTTGAACTCTGGCGCCTGATTGGTCCTGCAACGGATGTTCCGGCAGGAGATATCGGTGTTGGCGGTCGTGAAATTGGATTCCTATATGGCATGTACAAAAAACTGGCCCGCGAACATACCGGCGTTTTAACCGGAAAAGGACTGAATTGGGGTGGTTCACTTATTCGTCCGGAAGCTACCGGATTTGGCGCCGTATATTTTGCAAAGGAGATGCTCAACATGAAGGGAGAATCTTTTGAAGGTAAAATTGTAGGACTTTCCGGATTTGGCAACGTATCATGGGGCGCTGCCCAAAAAATCAATGAGCTGGGCGGAAAAGTGGTTACCCTTTCAGGTCCTGACGGATATGTTCATATCCCCGACGGCCTCACCAATGAGATGGTTGAATATATGCTCGAGCTAAGAGCTTCGAACCAGGATATCGTAAAACCATTTTCTTATGAATTCCCCGAAGCGCAATTCCACGAAAACAAGCATCCCTGGGAAGTGAAAATGGATGTGGCTATACCGTGTGCAACGCAAAATGAGCTTAATGAAGAAGATGCTGAAATGCTGGTTAAAAATGGATGTATGTGCGTAGCCGAAGGCGCGAATATGCCCAGCACCCCTGAAGCTGTAGAGGTTCTCAGTGAACACAAAGTTCTATTCGGCCCCGGAAAAGCTGTTAACGCAGGTGGTGTAGCTACCTCAGGACTGGAAATGACTCAAAACTCCATGAAACTGAATTGGAGCCGTGAAGAAGTAGACGAGAAGCTGCAGAAAATTATGAAAGATATCCACGACCAGTGCGTGAAACACGGCACTGAAGAGGATGGACATATTAACTATGTCAAAGGTGCTAACGTAGCAGGCTTCCTTAAGGTAGCCAACGCCATGTTAGAACAAGGTGTAATTTAATATCTTTGGTTTTTTAATTTGATGAAAGCCATACCGATGTATCGGTATGGCTTTTTTTCGCCGGTTTTTTCTAATAAAACTGCTTTGCCGGGCGATTTATTTTTTATCTAACTCTTATTTTCTTCCTTCCCACTCATCATAAAAGCGTTCCAGGAATGTCTGCATAAACCTGTGCCGCTCCTCAGCAATTTCCCTTCCACGGGAAGTATTCATGCGGTCTTTTAAGAGCAGCAGCTTTTCATAAAAGTGATTGATAACCGGCGCTGTGCTTTTTTTATACGCTTCAAAATCCGCATGACGCTCAGGGGAAATATCCGGATCATGCATCAGGTTGCCACGGCTACCGCCAAACATAAACGTACGCGCTACACCCACTGCTCCCATAGCATCCAGCCTGTCGGCATCCTGCACAATCTCACCTTCTGGACTGAGTTTTTCCTGTTTAACCTTCGCTCCCTTAAAGGAAATATGCTGTGCAATATGTAAAACATGATCAATTACTGCTGAAGTTACATTCTCCTGCTTTAAGTCGGCTGTTATTTGTTTGTAGCCTTCTTCAGGATTTGTGAGTTTATGGTCTGCCATATCATGCATTAACGCTCCCAATTCCACAATGAAAAAGTCAACTTCGCGGCCTACCGAAAGTTGTTTAGCCATTTGCCAAACTCGATAAACATGCCACCAATCATGACCTGAGCTATCAGCTTTAAAACGGCGTTCAACCCTATCTGCGATATTGCTTATAACCTTATCATAAGAGGAATCCATAACCATCTCAAATTCATTATTAATATCATCACTACACAACTCCAAAAGCCGGTAAAAGTATTTATGTTTATCTATTTTGTAAATTTTTTAAACAAAAATTATTCTTTTCCGTTATTAAAGTCGTACAAAATACGAAAATATGAAAACCAACGGATCAGCACTCAAGAATGTAAGCTTCGAGAAAATATCTGAAATAGAATTTCAGGGAGATAATCATGTATCATCTTCTACCGACACTCCGATGCGGGAAGATGCCTTTGATTTGGACGATGATGAAAAGATAGCCCGAATAGAGCACAATTTCAGGGAAATACTGGAAACCATGGGCCTGGATTTAACGGATGATAGTCTGAAAGGAACTGCCCACAGAGTAGCTAAAATGTTCATTAAAGAAAAATTCAAGGGTTTAGACCCCAGGAACAAACCCGAGATGCGGGCTTTTGACAACAAATACCAGTACAATCAAATGATTGTTGAGAAGAACATTACCGTTAACTCTTCCTGCGAGCATCATTTTGTTCCGATTATCGGCAAAGCACATGTAGCCTACATCTCCAGCGGGAAAGTGGTCGGGTTATCCAAGCTCAACCGCATCGTAGATTATTACGCTCGCAGACCCCAGGTGCAAGAGCGACTAACACGCCAGGTTGCTGAAGAACTGCGATCATCGCTCAATACCGATGATGTAGCTGTAATCATAGAAGCTAAACACCTGTGCGTATCATCTCGCGGCATTGAAGATGACTCCAGCACAACAGTAACAGCAGAATATCTAGGAGCTTTTAAAAGCGAAAACAAAAAGCGTGAGCTATTTGATTACATCAAAATGGAGTTGGAGTAGTACTTGCGTATAATTTACCAGGGATTGTTGCAGGTAATTTACTATATTTAACCCATGGAAATAAAAGACAGCCAGTACTGGATTAAAAACTTAAGCCTTGAGCCTCATCCAGAAGGCGGATATTTTCGGGAAGTATACCGTTCACCGGAACAACTTACTTCCCGGGCTTTACCAGAGAGATTCACAGGCAACCGAGCGGCAGCCACCTCTATCTATTTTTTGCTTGAAAAAGGGCAATTCTCCGCCTTTCACTATCTTCAATCAGATGAAACATGGGTTTTAATTGACGGTGCTCCGGTTGTATTGCATCAGTTTTCTGAACGCTACACCGAAACAACACTTGGAAAAAACATACATTTGGAGCAAGTTCCGCAAATAACTATCTCACATCATACACACTTTGCGGCTGAATCCACAGGTGATTTTTCTTTAGTAGCATGCTTTGTAGCTCCCGGATTTGATTTCAACGATTTTCACTTTTCAAATATACAAGAGCTGATAAAAATGTTTCCAAACAAAAAGGAAATCATTGAAAAATACGGTTATAAGAAATGAATTTTATTTTTTATTCCTTATGCTTTTTTATTTCCGCAGCACCTCGAATTACTTTCTCCTTCAGAGAGCTTTTATATTCCATCATTTTATTCCGGAGCTCTTCATTGGTAGCGCCCAAAATTTGTACTGCCAGAATTCCTGCATTTTTTGCGCCGTTAAGCGCTACTGTAGCTACCGGAACCCCGCCGGGCATTTGCAGAATAGATAATACCGAATCCCAGCCATCGATGGAGTTTCTGGATTTTACCGGAACACCAATTACCGGCAGGGGACTTACCGCTGCCATCATACCAGGCAGGTGAGCTGCGCCGCCTGCACCCGCAATGATAACGGAAACCCCCCTATTGTGGGCTTCTTTTCCATATTGCAGCAACCGCTCCGGTGTGCGGTGCGCTGAAACAATATCTACTTCAGTTTCTACATCAAATTCCTTTAAAATATCAAGCGCTTCCTGCATAACCGGCAGATCGCTTGTGCTTCCCATAATGACCGCTACTTTGCTCATAATCTTGATTATTAATTCCTGGTTTTATGATGATACCACCCGTATTGTATCCTTAACTTGTTCCGCGATGCTGCGCGCTTCATCAATCTCTTTACTGATTATCGTTACATGCCCCATCTTTCGGAAAGGACGGGTTTCTTTTTTTCCATAAATATGCGGCACCACGCCCGGCAAAGCCATAATTTTTTCTATGTTTTGATATTTTGCGTTTCCGCGATACCCTTCCGCTCCCACCAGATTCACCATGACGGCTCCGGTTTTACTATCGGTTTTTCCCAATGGCAAATCAAGGATGGCTCTGAGGTGTTGCTCAAACTGATTGGTGTAACTGCCTTCAATGCTGTAATGACCGCTGTTATGAGGACGCGGCGCAACCTCATTAACCAGAATCTCCCCTTCTGCCGTCTGAAACATCTCCACAGCTAACAACCCTACATGTTGAAAGGCATCGGAAACCTCTTCAGCCACCTTTCTGGCTTTCGCCGATATTTCATCTGAAATCCGGGCGGGACAGATTACATACTCTACCTGGTTAGCCTCTGGATGAAACTCCATTTCCACAACCGGATAAGATTTAATTTCCCCATCGGGATTTCGTGCAACTATAACCGCCAGTTCGTTTTCAAATGGTATCCATTCTTCAGCCATGCAGGCTACATCAGGAAGCGCCTTCACATCCTCCTGCTTCTTGATAATGCGGACACCTCTGCCGTCATACCCGCCCTTTGTGCTTTTCCATACAAAAGGAAATTCAGTATCATCACTTGAAATTGCTTCTCCCAAAGCAGCTTTGTCCTTAAAAAGAGTGAAGTCTGCCGTAGGAATTCCATGATCAAGATAAAACTGCTTTTGCACCCCTTTATCCTGAACGGTACGTAAAGTTTTGGAGGACGGATATACTGTTTTTCCTTCTTTCTCAAGCTGCTCTAAGGCCTCTACGTTGATATGTTCAATTTCAAAGGTAATGACATCAGCCTGGCGTCCAAAATCCAAAACAACGTCATAGTCCATCAGATCACCCTGGAAAAACCGGTCGCAACCCAAACGCCCCGGAGCTTCGGGACTCGGATCCAGCACATGGGTGCGGATATCATACTTGCGGGTTTCGTATAGCAACATCTTGCCTAACTGGCCTCCTCCGAGAATGCCCAAAGTAAAACCTGAAGAAAAGTACCTTTCCATAAAAAATGTTTTAGCAAAAGTAGTTAAAGAATGATTTTAGTGAAACAACGTACATAAAAAAACCGGACAGATTACTCTGCCCGGCCTTTAATCATCTTTTGACTCAAGCAATTAACATGCTCCACCCGAGGCTTTCTTTTCCGCTTTACGGTCATACTGGCAACAACCGGGCAGATTTTTATAGGTTTCATCCTTTGCTCTGTGCTTACCGGTATCATGACCAGCTTTTGCGATAGCTTTCTGTATGGCGTTTATATCAGACTTTTGATTATCATAGGTTACTTTAATCATTTTGGTTTCTTTATCCCAGTCTGCCTCCGCTACGCCGTCTACAGATTTCGCAGCTTTTTCTATGCGATCTTCGCACATACCGCAATTGCCATATACTTTAAACTCTTTGGTTTTGCTTTCTGCGAATGCGCTCACAGAAATCATCATCATTATAAATGAAATAAACAATGTTTTTTGTTTCATAACTCTTCCTTTTTTTAGTTTCAACAACTAAACAACAAAAAACCATTCAAAGTAAGACTCACATTGCAGATTAACATCATTTTAACTTATCTGAAGATAAGATCATTTTATTCAATATTGTGGATAATCTGTGAATGGGATTTCACGGCTAATTTCAATCTTTTCCTTACTTTTGGTCATGCAATTACCTGTTGCCATGGCTTGGATACAAAATATTTTAGACTTTCTTCATCTGCTTGCTGTCACCACATTATATCAACTGTTAAGCCTTTTGGGGTTAATGTTTGTTGTAGGGCTTATATTGTATCTTCTGGCTCGGTTCACCAGAAATGCATTTGCGGCAGCTTCGGCACGCAAGATGGATATTTTCATTACCGGATGGATTGGTACGCCAATACATGAATTAAGTCATGCTTTTTTTTGTTTGATTTTCGGTCACCGTATTACAGATATCAAGCTTTTCCGCCCAAACTCTAACGACAGTTCATTAGGATATGTCCAACATACCTACAATTCAAAAAACATCTATCATCGTATCGGGAACTTGTTTATTGGAGCCGGTCCTGTAATTTTGGGGGCACTGGTACTTTACGGCTTAATGCATTTGCTTTTGCCCGATAGCGCATCGCCTGGCATCATAAAAACCGCCAATGGCTTGCAGGTGGCACATGTAAAAGACCTGGGGATGCATTGGCAAACGATTTTAGCCACTGCTCAAACCATGTTGGAGCAATTGTTCAGAACAGAAAACTTTTCTCAGCTTACATTCTGGATATTCCTGTACATTTCGGCAAGCGTCGCTTCACACATGGAACTAAGCCCCGCTGATCTGAAAGGCATGATGAAAGGATTGCTCTCCCTAATTCTGCTGCTGCTTATTGTCAATACCATTGCCCTTTTGATGAAGCAGGACATAAGCGCTTATATTTTTATAGCAGGCAGCTATTTCGGACTGTTTTTCGGGATTTACCTTTACGCTATTCTGATTTCATTACTCAACTTTTTGGCTTCCTTCTTGCTCCTTTCCTCATATTCATGGATAAGGCATCGTCGTTTTATTAACCCGTTCCAATAAGCTTAATTTTTGCATAGCTTTAAAAACTGTGCATCAATTAAAAGAGAACCATTTGAACGTAATACCAATAAAAAAGCGGCCTGAAAGCCGCTTTTATTTCAAAGAAACACATATTAATAATACCGGTAACTCTTCACTTTGGAAATATGTTTAGCTAAACGAACAACCTGGCTTGTGTAGCCAAATTCGTTATCATACCAAAGGTAAATCACTATTTGTCGCCCATCCTCACCTACTTTTGTAGCTGTGCTGTCATATACACTTGCACAGGAATCACCAATTACATCTGAAGAAACCAGCTCATTGGAAGTAATATACCGGATTTGCTCAATCAAATTCCCTTGCAGAGACACTGCGCGAATGTATTCATTCAGGCCTTCCAGTGTCACCGGTTTCTTTAAGTTCAGCGTAAGAATAGCCAGCGACACATTGGGAGTGGGAACCCTAACAGCATTGGCTGTCAGCTTCCCTTTCAGCGAAGGAATGGTTTTTACAGCCGCTTTAGCGGCTCCGGTTTCGGTAATCACCATATTCAAGGGAGCCGCTCTTCCGCGACGGTTCTTTTTATGGAAGTTATCCAGCAGGTTTTGGTCGTTGGTATAAGAGTGGATGGTTTCCATATGGCCCGATGAGATACCATATTCTTTTTCAAGAGCACTTAAAGCAGGAACTATGGCGTTAGTAGTGCAAGATGCTGCAGAAACTACGGGCTCTTGAGTCAAATCCCATTCTTCTGATTGCTGATTCACGCCATACACTACATTCGGAATATCTCCCTTTCCGGGTGCAGTAAGCAGCACCTGAGAGGCACCTTTTGCTTTCAGGTGGCGCATAAGACCTTCGCGATCCCGCCAAACACCAGTATTATCAATAATCAGGGCATCTTTGATTCCATAAGACTCATAATCTATGTCTTCAGGATTATCAGCAGAGATCATATGGATATGATGCCCGTTTACGATCATCTTTTGGTTTTCAAGGTCTTCCAGGGCAATACCCTGAAAATTTCCATGCACAGAATCTTTTCTGAAAAGCGAAACACGTTTGTAAATATCTTCCGGGTTTTTACTGCGCGTAACGATAGCCCTCAGCCTTAGGCGCGTCCCGTCTCCTGCCTCAGCTATCAACTGCCGAGCCGCGAGCCTGCCTATCCTGCCAAAGCCGAATAAGACAACATCTTTGGTTTTATCGCTCCGCGGTGGCACATCAATAAGATAATGAAGCCTGTCCTGGATAAAGGCGTGCTCATCTTTGTAATGGTTCCGCAACTCTACCCACTCCTTATTTAATCTGCCGATGTCGATGCGGGCCGGAGCTACATTCGCTTTGTAAATGGCTTTAGCCAACTTCAGCGAATCGCTTACATCCAGCTTAAAACCAATGATATTTTCAGCATAAGAGTGTTTATGCAAAATACTGTGAGCTCCACGGTCTAATAATTGCCTGCGGAATAAAATCAGTTCAATAGATTTATCAAACCATAGCGAACCTGTGACCTGGATTAGTTCCAGGGTTAATTTCTCATCATGGTTCCATTTTTCCAATGATTTCTCGAATTGGTGGTTCGCCTCAGCCCCATTCTGATGATTACTGTTTTTTGTCATAGAGTTGATTTGTTTTTGATTAATGATTTATTGGTATTTTGAGTTGATTTTGTTAATCTTAAGCAGTTTTATGCTTTAATGGGGTAAAAATAAATGTTCTTATTATAATTCGCAATTATCCACAAAAAAAGGGGCATGATTTCAGCCCCTTTTAATTAATCCAGAAATATTATTCGCCAAGATAAGCTTTAAGAAGCCGGCTCCTGGAGTTTTGTTTCAGCCGCCTTATGGCTTTTTCTTTGATTTGCCTAACGCGCTCACGGGTAAGGTCAAACTTCGCCCCGATTTCTTCGAGTGTCATTCCGTGCGCCCTTCCGATTCCATAGTAGAGATTGATTACATCCCGTTCTTTTTCGTTGAGCGTGGATAACGACCGCTGTATTTCACGCGTAAGCGATTCCCTCATCAAATCATCATCCGTATGCGGGGTATCATCGCTGACAAACACATCAAGAAAACTGCTGTCTTCATCATGGGTCAATGGAGCATCCATAGATACATATTTCGTGGATATCTTCATAGTTGAATCCACTTTATCTTCGGGCAGCTCCATAGACGTAGCAATCTCATCGGCTGACGGCGGACGTTCAAAACGCTGCTCCAGCTTAGAGGCTTCCTTTTTGATTTTGTTCAGCGAGCCCACCTGATTGAGCGGAAGCCGCACAATCCTCGACTGCTCAGCTAAAGCCTGCAGTATGGATTGACGTATCCACCATACAGCATAGGAAATGAACTTAAAACCACGGGTTTCATCAAAGCGCTTGGCAGCTTTGATCAAGCCCAGGTTGCCTTCGTTAATCAAATCAGGAAGACTAAGCCCCTGGTTCTGGTACTGCTTGGCTACAGAAACCACAAAACGAAGATTCGCTTTGCATAGCTTGTCTAACGCACGCTGATCTCCCTGTTTAATGCGTTTGGCAAGAGCAACTTCTTCTTCCGCAGTTATCAGATCTTCTTTTCCTATATCCTGTAAATATTTGTCTAACGACGCCGTTTCGCGGTTCGTAATAGACTTAGTTATTTTTAATTGTCTCAATGCGACTCCTTTTTTAAATAAATTTACCTAATAGATCGTAGCAAGTTATACATAATCACTTAAAATAACAAATCCAAACGTAAAAATATTTTGTTTTAACAAAAATTTTTATTAAAGGGCGGCCATTATAAGCCAAAACCGTAATAGGCTACCGTTCCGTTCGGATAAACTCCCTCGATAAGCACACCCCCGCGTTTTCCTTCCAGAACTTCTTCAATATCCTGTGGTTTTGCGATGACTTTCTTATCTATACGGGTAATAATGAATCCTTCCTCAATACCGCTGGAAGCAAGCCTGCTGTCTCGCTCCAGGCTTATAACCTGAACACCGTTTTCCAGGTTAAGTTTTTGTAGCAATTCATTGCTGGCTCTTTCAAAAACAGCTCCATATAACGACAACTCATCACTTGGAGCTTCAGCAGTAATGGTTTCCTTTCCGCGACTATCAGTCAGCGTTAAGCTATACATTTCATAATTTCCATTGCGTTTAACTTTCACATCTACATTATCTCCGGGACGGTATTGCCCTATTTCGCCCAGCAATTCAGAAACTGAATTGATATCCTTCCCTTCTACAGAAATGATGATATCTCCTTCTTCTATGCCTGCTTCTTTAGCGGCACCACTCTCTGTAACGCCTGCAACATAGACCCCTTCAATTTCATCAATTCCTTCTTCATCGGCCAATTCAGAAGTAACATCTCTAATCTGCACTCCGATAAAGGCTCGCTGCACACGGCCAAACTGCAACAGATCATCTACTACTTTTTTCACAATATTCACTGGAATAGCGAAAGAGTATCCTGCATAATAGCCCGTTCCGGAGGCAATGGCAGCATTAATACCTACGAGTTCTCCCTGGGTATTCACCAGAGCACCTCCACTGTTTCCTTTGTTTACGGCAGCGTCTGTCTGTATAAAAGATTCAATAGCTGAAGCCGAACCAGCACCCCGGTTTCCAAGAATATTGATATTACGGGCTTTAGCACTCACAATACCTGCTGTAACGGTAGAAGTCAGGTTAAACGGATTGCCCACTGCAAGCACCCATTCACCTACTTTCAACTCATCTGAGTCCCCATAGACCAAATAAGGCAGGTCTTCAGCTTCAATCTTAATTACTGCCAGGTCTGTACTCGGATCTGTACCAACAATCTTGGCTTCAAATGTTCTTTTGTTGTTTAAGGTAACATTAATATCATCAGCTTCTTCCACAACGTGATTGTTCGTTACAATATATCCGTCTTGAGATATTATAACACCTGATCCGGAAGCCCTCACCTCACGTGAGCGAGGCTGACCGCGACGTTCAAAAAAGTCATGAAAATTGTAAAATCCACCTTCCTGCTCACTGCGGGTGTTAATGTGCACTACAGCATGGACAGATTCCTCAGAAGCCATCGTAAAGTCCGGCGCTTGCTGGGCTGATGGCCCGTAAGAAGTCTGATGTGCCATTTTGTTTCCTTTGGCATCTACTGTTGCTTCTTTATGATTCACCTCATTATCCTGTGGATCATAAGAAACTGAAAAAGCAACCGCGAATGCAACTAAGCCCCCGATCAGGGCAAACAAAATATTTTTCCTATTTATTTTCATAGCATGAGTTTTTATATTATAAATGTTTTTTTCGCATTTTTGTTTATTCAATAACCATTCCTTGTTATTAAAAAAACACCCGCCATAAAACATGTAAAGCCATCGGCTAAACGCTTTTGCTCAATTGTCTGTTGTTTACGGGCTTGTTAATTAATGTTAAGGGAATTTCTTGAAGATACATGGTGTGATTTTACTACCTTTGTATTTCAAATTGACATGTCTTTGCGATATACATCACCATCGCAACCTGACAGAGCGTCAGTTTATGACTTATGGAGCAAATCAATTTTTATAAATATCACGGTGCAGGTAATGACTTTATTATCATTAATGAGTTTGACATGCAAATGCATTTGCAAACTGAGGTGATACATTGGTTTTGCGATCGTCATTTTGGTATTGGGGCTGACGGTTTAATAAGGATACTTCCTTCAGAAGAAGCCGATTTTGAGATGAAATATTACAACGCCGACGGGTATTTGGGTTCTATGTGCGGTAACGGAGGAAGGTGTGCTGCTTTGTTTACTTTCCAGCAAGGGCTGGCTGCAAAAGAAATGGAATTTATTGCATCGGATGGAAAGCACAAAGCGCATGTGTTAAGCACCGGATATATCGGAGAAGTATTGCTTCAGTTGAGCGATGTGAAAACCGTAGAATTTCAAAATGATCATTATTTTATTGATACCGGTTCGCCTCACTATATTTCATTCAGGGAAAACCTGGAAAGCCTGAATTTAAATACTGAAGCAAAACCCATCCGGTGGAGCTACAGAAAAAACGGTACGAACGTAAACTTTGTTGAAGATAAAGACGGGATATACACCATTCGCACTTTTGAGCGTGGCGTAGAAGCCGAGACACTGGCATGCGGTACGGGAATAACGGCTGCCGCCATCGCTATTGCAGAAAAGAATAATTGGCAAAAAGCTAAAGTGCCGCTCCAGGCTGCCGGAGGAATACTGGAAGTTTCTCTGGAAAAGAAAGGTAGCATATACACCAATATATGGCTGAAAGGCCCGGCAGAAAAAGTTTTTAAAGGAACCACAGAAATCAGAACTTAATGTTTGCTAAGGGAAAAAATATATCATTACGCGCTATTGAACCTGAAGACATTGATGCGCTCTACCGCTGGGAAAATGACCTTAAGTTGTGGCATGTCAGTGAAACCTTAATTCCTTTTTCGAAATTCATCCTGAAGGAATATATCCAGGAAGCTACCCGGGATATTTTCGATGCCAGGCAACTCCGGCTAATTATTGCTGAAAATGAAGACGGAACCTCTGCAGGAGCTATTGACTTATTTGACTATGACCCCCTTCACCGCCGTGCCGGTGTAGGATTGTTGATACAAGACAACCATCGCCACAAAGGCTATGCTGCTGAAGCATTAGAGCTTATAAAACATTATGCATTTAATACGCTGATGCTTCACCAGCTTTATTGCCAAATAGGCGAAAGCAATCAAAAGAGCATGAAGCTTTTTACTAAAGCCGGTTTTGAAATTACAGGCAAGAAAAAAGAATGGCTGAAATATCCCGAAGGTTGGGAAAACGTTTTATTCCTTCAATTGCTGAAATGAAATTCGTTAATTTTGCACAAATGAATTAGAACACCATGAATAACTTTTATCACTCTAAGTACGCAATAAGCTCAAGCCGGCCAAAAAAAGGGAAATCAAAAACCTACAGGGTTA
>JBNJGK010000009.1:33908-41508 GCA_051747665.1 Bacteroidota bacterium
CACAAATGAATTAGAACACCATGAATAACTTTTATCACTCTAAGTACGCAATAAGCTCAAGCCGGCCAAAAAAAGGGAAATCAAAAACCTACAGGGTTATCAGCATACTATTATTGCTCATTTTAATTGTAGCTGCAGGTGCAGGATATTATGTCTACAACGCAATGTTTACTCCAAACACCTGGACGCCCGAAGATAAACCCGCCAGCTTATATATCCATCCAGGCTCTGTTTTTGAAGACGTAAAACATGATCTTTACGCTAACGGATTAATTGTAAACCGCAAAACCTTTGAATGGCTTGCTGATCAAAAGAATTATACCGGGTCGGTTAAAAAGGGCCATTATGAAATTAAGCAAGGCATGAGCAACAACGAATTGCTTAACATACTGAAAGCCGGAATAGAAAAGCCCGTCAACATAGTGTTTAACAATGTAAGAACATTAACGGAATTATCTGAACGGATATCTTCGCAGCTCATTTTCGAAAAGGATGATTTGATGCAGCTTCTCAAAGATTCTGCTTATGTTAAAAATCATGGTTTTGATACCATATCGGTGAAAACCATGTTTATTCCCAACACATATGAGTTTTACTGGACTACTGAAGAAGAAGCCTTTTTCGAAAGAATGTATGAAGAGTATGAGCGTTTCTGGACTGAAGAGCGTCGTAAAAAAGCGGAGGAAGCAGAACTTACTTTGGCAGAGGTCAGTACGCTGGCTTCTATTGTAGAGCGCGAAACCAATAAAAACGATGAAAAAACACGTATTGCGGGTGTCTATATGAACCGACTGGAACGGGGATGGCGCTTACAGGCCGACCCTACCCTGGTTTTTGCGATTGGCGATTTTTCTATAAAGCGCGTGCTGAATAAGCATAAAATGATTGAATCGCCTTATAACACGTATCTGTACCGCGGACTACCTCCCGGGCCGATTTGTGTTCCTTCTATCGCTTCAATAGATGCGGTACTCAACTATGAAGAGCATGATTATATGTATTTTTCTGCTAAGCCCGACTTTTCGGGATATCACGTATTTGCCCGCACAAATGCAGAACATCAGCAAAATGCAAGAGCGTATCAGAAAGCATTAAATGAAAGAAAAATATTTGAATAAAAAACCCCATTTCTATGAAGAAAGCCTTTAAAGCCTACGACATCAGAGGTGTTTATAATCAAGACTTTAACAAAGATGATGTATATAAAATCGGGTTTTTCCTGCCGGGCCTGCTCAATGCGGAGGAAGTTCTGGTAGGCCGGGATGTGAGAAGCAGTTCCGATGAAATTTTCACGGCCTTAAGCAACGGCATTACCGATGCCGGCGCCCATGTAAAAGATGCGGGATTATGCACTACTCCAATGGTTTATTGGGCAACAGCGAAATACGGCTTCCAGGCAAGCGTTCAGATAACGGCCTCCCACAACCCTAAGGAATACAACGGACTGAAGATTTCCCGTGAAAAAGCGCTTCCGGTAGGCTATGACTCCGGATTAAAAGCCCTGCTTGATCAGGCACTTAGAACACCGATATCCAAAACCAAAACCAAAGGCGTTGTTCAGCCTTTCGATTTCAGGAAAGACTATATCTCCTTTCAGAAAGAATACCAGAAAGACACTTCAGATCTGAATATAGTAGCCGACTGCTCTAACGGCATGGCAGGCATTATTCTCAAGCAAATTGCCGGAAACAGCTTGCAGTACCTTAATTTCACACCTGATGGACGTTTCCCGAACCATGAGCCCAATCCGCTGGAAGAAGCCAATGCTGAAACATTAAAGAAAGCCGTGAAACAATTTGACGCTGATGCCGGCGCACTTTTTGACGGCGATGCCGATCGGGTTACCTTTGTGGATGACCGGGGAAGGTTTGTTTCACCAGACCTTATCATAGCCTTGCTCGGACACCATTTCCTAAAAAACAGAGATAAAGCCAAAGTTCTGCAGGATATACGCACCTCAAAGGCTGTAGGAGAGTATCTCACTCCTATGGGCGCTGAGATGCATACATGGAGGGTAGGCAGAGCTTATGCCGCCATTAAGCTCCGGGAGTTAGACGGCCTCTTCGGCGGTGAACTCGCCGGACATTACTATTTTAAAGATTTCTATTATTCAGATTCAGCCATTTTAGCGCTTACCCTCGTTTCAAATATTTTAGCAGGTTTTAAAAAACAAGGCGTTACTTTCTCAGAACTTATAGATCGCATCTCACCTTATGCAAATTCGGGAGAAATCAATTTTACCATTGAAGATAAGCACGGGGCAATGGAAGCGGTTAAAGACCATTTCTTCCATCAGCAAAAGCCAGTGCAGTTTTTTGATTTCGACGGTTACAGGCTGGAGTATCAGGATTGGTGGTTCAACATCAGGCCCAGCAATACAGAACCATACCTTCGTTTTCTGGCAGAAGCCAAATCAGAAGAGCTTCTGCAGTCAAAAGTCACAGAGATAAAATCCATCTTAAAGCCATTTATGGCAGAATAAAAGTAAGGCAGCTACTTCCGTAAACCTTTTCGATAACCGGAAAGAAAAGCGCTAGCGCAAAGGCTATTTCGAAATTGTTCTCTACCTTTGCCGCCGCAATGCAGTCAACACACACCAAACTGGGTACTGACAGCATAAACCGGCTGTTATTCAAGCTATCTACTCCGGCAATGATGGCTATGTTTGCCACCGCGCTCTACAACATCATCGATACGATTTTTATTGGCCGCGGGGTGGGATCAATGGGGATTGCAGCCGTGGCGATTGTTTTGCCTATAGTTGGTATTATCAACTCGTTTGCTCATATGGTGGGAATCGGTTCCGCCTCCCTCCTCTCCCGCTCTTTAGGCGCCAAAAGATATGAGCAGGTGCATGCTATCGTGGGCAATTCTTTTGTGATGATCATTCTGATTAGCCTGTTCTTTGCTATCACCGGTTTAATCTTTAACGAGGAAGTGCTGCGCCTTTTCGGAGCGACAGACAAAATCGTTCCCGTAGCAAAACCTTACAGTCAGCTTATTTTCATTTCCATGCTGTGGTTTCCATTCTGTGTTTCGAGCAACAATTTGCTAAGGGCTGAGGGAAATGCCCGCGAAGCTATGAACGCAATGTTGCTGGGCATGATTGTGAATACCGTTTTAGACTATATCTTCATCTTTCCGCTGGATATGGGAATGCAGGGAGCTGCGCTGGCTACCTTGCTGGGCAAACTGGCGAACCTGCTGTACATTGTCTATTATTTCAACTCCAAAAAAACCATCATCCGCGTTAAGCTCCCTGAGCTGAGGTTGCGCAAACCGATTGTAAAAGAAGTGGTGGGTGTTGGTCTTTCCGGTCTTGGCATGCGCTCCTCGGGAAGCATTGCCGTAATTGTACTAAACCATAAATTAGGAGCCCTGGGCGGAGAAATTGCCATTGCTTCCTTCGCTATCATTTACCGTGTCACGCTGTTTATTGCCATGCCGCTGTTTGGCATCAACCAGGGAATGCAGCCTATCATAGGATATAACTTCGGGGCAGAGCAGTTTCGGCGCGTCATCAAAACAATCATAAGAGGCATGGGCTATTCTGTCATCTTCGGGATGCTGATTGTTGGCTTTGCCGTGCTTTTTCCTGAAATGATTTTTTCTGTTTTCACCAATGACAAAGAACTGATCGATTATGGCTCCGGCGCTTTTAGTATTGTTGTTTCCATGATGTGGGTCATGGGGATTTATACTACCGGAACAGGAATCCACCAGGCCCTGGGCAAGAAGACATCCTCTTTTATCCTCAGCATCATGCGGTGGGTTTTGCTGATCATACCATTGGTAATTATCCTGCCATTTTTCACAAAAACCTCCGAAAGCGGTGTATGGATGGCATTTCCTGTAGCTGACCTGTTAGCTGCCGCTATTACATTACTTGTATTGCGCCATACTTTAAAAAAACATAATATCTTAAAATCATCATAAAATATAGCCTGATTTTACAGGAATTCTATCAACTGGCCTTTTAAGCAGGAAAATCTCAATAAATTAAAAGCCTGAACTGCAAAAATTCGCAATTCAGGCTTTTTGATTTCTTTTAATCTAAAAATTTACTTCAACCACTTATCCAACCACTTGAAAAACTCCCGCTGCCATAACACAGCATTCTGTGGTTGCAGCACAAAGTGCGACTCTTCCGGGAAATACAGGAATTTGCTGGGCACATCCTGCAGTTGCGCGGCATTGAAAGCTTCCATGCTTTGCGTATATGGAATCCTGAAATCCTTTCCGCCCGTAATAATCAGGATTGGTGTATCCCAATTGTCAACATAGCGGTGTGGCGAGAACTTGTAGCTTTCCGGCTTAGGGTCTTGCCAGTAAGGCCCTTCAATATCCTGGTTCGGAAACCAATACTCTTCCGTAGAGCCATACCAGCTTTCAAAATTAAACATGCCGCAATGCGAGATGAAAGCGTTGAAGCGGTCATCGTGATTTCCGGCCATCCAGAATACGGAGAAACCTCCATAGCTGGCTCCAACAGCTCCCAGGCGTTCTTCATCAACATAATCCTCCTCAGCAACGGCATCAATAGCGGAAAAATAATCTTTCATATTCTGTCCTCCATAATCGCCGCTAATCTGGTCGTTCCACTCCTGTCCAAAGGTGGGCAATCCGCGACGATTGGGAGCCACCACGATATAATCGTTAGCAGCCATCATCTGAAAATTCCAGCGATAAGAGAAAAACTGACTTACGGCGCTTTGCGGGCCACCCTGAGCATACAGCAATGCCGGATACTCTTTATCCGGATCAAAATTCGGAGGATAGATGACCCAGGTGAGCATCTGCTTGCCGTCAGTGGTCTCTATCCAGCGCTCTTCCACTTCTCCCAATGTAATGTCGTTCAGCAATCTTCTGTTGGTGAACGTCATCTGCGTTTCATTGCCTTTTAAATCCACTTTAAAAATCTCTGTGGGCATCGACATCGACATCTTTGTGCCTATAAGCTCATCCCCGGCAAGGGCAATGCTTTGATAATTATGGGTTCCCTCTGTAATCTGCCGTATTTTATCTTTACGGAAATCATATTCATAAACCTGGTAGGTAGCATGGATACCACTGATAAAATAAAGTTGCTTGCCGTTTTCACTCCAAACAAATCCGGAACTGCTTTGATCAAAGCCCTTGCTTAAGTCTGTAAACGATTCCTTATCAAAATCATAAAGCATAATGCGCTGTTTGTCAGACTCAAAACCGGGCGTTTCCATGCTGTGGAATACCAGTTTGGAACCGTCGGGAGAAAAAACCGGCGCTTTGTCGTAGCCTTTAAACCCTTCTGCAGTGAGGTTCCTGGTTTTTCCGGATTCCAAATCATAAAGATAAATCTCTGAGTTTGTGCTTTTGCTGTATTCTTTACCGGTAAGTTTTTTAGAGGTATAGGCAATTGTTTTGCCGTCAGGACTCCACGTTATCTCTTCCATGCCGCCCCAGGGTTGTGTGGGAGCATCATAGCGCTCTCCCATCATGATGTCTTTGCCTTCGCCGATTTTTCCGTCCTCATATGACGCTACAAAAATATGGCTGTATTTGAAGTCATGCCACTCGTCCCAATGCCGGTACATCAAATCATCAATGATGCGGGCATCGGCTTCAGGCAAATCAGGATGCACCTCGTTAGCGGTTTTATCCAGCTTCACATCCTTAACATAAAGGATGTTCTTTTTATCAGGAGAATAAGCAAACCCTGAAATTCCTCCATCGATATCAGAAACCTGCTTTTTATCCGTGCCATCGGGATTCATCTCCCAGATTTGCGCCTGGCCACTCTGCGTTGCTATAAAGCCGATTTTATTGCCGTCGGGCCGCCAAACAGCATTAAATTCAGAACCCGTATAGGAAGTTATGCGTTTAGGTGATTCGGCATTTTCATCAAGCAAATATAAGTCTGTATTACCTGAATTCGTTTCCAATTCGTAATTTGTAACACTATAGACAATTTTGCTGCCGTCAGGCGAAACACTAACGCCGCCAATGCGATCAAGCTGCCACAGTTTTTCTGGAGACAGCACATCGTTTTGTGCTGATGCAGAAAAGGAAATCATCCCAATCAGGACAAAAAGAATAATTTGTTTAAGTTTCATAACATGTTGATTTTTATTGATTTAATTTTTTGTTGAAAGAAATATATCTAAAAATACCCTTATTTAAATATGATTTTATATTTTTATTCCGGCATTCGGAAGCCAAATATCAAAAATACACGAAAATTGGAGCCATTCAAAAAATTTCAGGAAAAACTGCGGCAAAACCGTCAGCGGTATCTGGGAAAGTATTTTTCAGGGTCATCGCAGAAAACTGCCGATAAGGTTTTAATAGTTGATGATGAAAAAATCCATCAGTTGATGCTGGCCAGCAAACTGAAAAATCTGGGCTTTGAAACCGATATTGCCAATAATGGTCATGAAGCGCTTTCGATGTGTTCTGAAATGCAATATGATCTTATATTTATGGATGTTGAAATGCCTGAGATGGATGGCATAGAAGCCACGCGGCTGCTGATGTCCACCGGAAACGCTCAGCCCCCGGTTATTGGATACACTTCACTGGATACACCCGAAATTAAACTAAGCTGTCAGCAAGCCGGAATGAGCATTGTAATAAAAAAACCCGCTGAAACCAAAACCCTTTCGGAAACGATTGCTATGATGTTGCAAGCGCAATAACCTGAAAATTACCTTATAATTTTTCTATCTTCGCGCTTTGTTTTACCAAAAAAATTTATCATGGATGATCCTCAAAGATACTTAGACTATATTTATGATTGGCTGGTCAGCAATGGAATTAATTTTCTTACAGGCATCTTGTTTCTTGTTATCGGGTTATGGCTTGTTGGTATCATCACGCGCTCCTTTGCCAAAATCATGGAAAAGCGTGATTTGAACCCTTCATTACGCCCCTTCCTTAAAAGTGTGCTCAACATTGCATTAAAAATTATGCTTGTCATCTCAGTTATGTCGATGGTAGGCATCCAGATGACCTCCTTTATCGCCATCTTAGGTGCGGCTGGTTTGGCAGTGGGTTTGGCTCTTTCAGGAACCCTGCAGAACTTTGCCGGTGGTGTAATCCTCCTGATTCTAAAGCCGTTTAAAGTAGGCGATTACATTACTGCCGGCAGCCACAGCGGAACAGTTTATGAAATTCATATTTTTAACACCATCCTGAAAACCCCGGATAACAAAACAATCATTTTACCGAACGGCTCTATTGCTAACAACTCAATAGTCAACTTTTCTGAAGAACCCACACGGCGTATAGATTTGGAGTTTGGCATTGGGTATGGTGATGACATCGATAAAGCAAAATCCATATTATGGGAAATCATCAGACACGATGAGCGTGTTTTGACAGACCCTGAAGCGATGGTGGCTGTAAAGGAACTGGCCAACAGCTCCGTGAATTTCGCTGTCAGGGTTTGGGTGAAAGCCGAAAACTACTGGCCTTTTTTCTGGGATATTCACGAAAAAGTGAAAAAGTCATTTGATGCTAACGGCGTTTCCATTCCGTTTCCGCAAACCGATGTACACTTATACAATGAAGAAAATTCCAAATAACATATAAAAAATTCCAAATAACAAATTCCAAATTCCAA
>JBNJGK010000010.1:0-3664 GCA_051747665.1 Bacteroidota bacterium
CTGGCGGGGCATATCCAAAGCAATTTTCAGGGTATCAAAAAAACGGGATTTAGGTTCGTTCTTTCGGAGTTCAGAATACTTTTTTCCGGATGTTTCACAAACTTCAATGGCCCGCATGAGTCGCTTCGGGTTTTGAAGGTCTACCTGATTATAATAGGGTTTATCGACTTTATGAAGCCATTTTTGCAGTGCTTCAATGCCGTATTGATCAAAAGTATCTTTAATATTTTCGCGTAAAGCGGGATCCGGGTCAGGAAGATTATCGATCCCTTCGCATACCGCTTTGATATACAGGCCTGAACCACCTGTCAGTAAGACTACTCTATGCTTACTGAACAAATTATGAAGCAACTTCAGCACGTCTTGTTCATACTGTGAAACATTATAGCTTTCTGAAATGGACATATGCCCTGTAAAATGGTGTTGAACTCCTTGCATCTCCTGCTCCGTAGGTCTGGCGGTTCCAACCAGCATTTCTTGAAAGAACTGACGGCTGTCGGCAGAGATTATTTCAGTTTGCAGCTTTTGAGCCAGGTTGATACTAAGCGAGGTTTTTCCTGCCGCAGTAGGGCCTGCTATAACTACTAAAAGCGGTTTGTTACTCATGACTCTGCTTTCACTGTAAGTCCGAGTTTCAACCCTTGTTCTATCATATATTCTCTTGCGGCATGATACTCATTGGGAATGGTTCCTTCCAGAATGGCTTCACGGATAGCGCTTTTAATAACCCCAACTTCCCGTGAAGGTGGTATTCCAAAAGTTTCCATAATTTCTTCTCCACTTATGGGGGGCTGCCAGTTTCGGAGCCTGTCTTTTTCTTCTGTTTCCTGAAGTTTTTCTCTTACTTCTTTAAAGCGCTGTTTGTAACGCTTTACTTTCTGTGGATTCTTAGAAGTGATATCAGCTTCGCAAAGCAACATCAAGTCATCAATGTCGTCTCCTGCCTCGAAAAGCAACCTCCGCAGCGCCGATTCAGTAACCACCTCTTCTGTTAGGGCCTGCGGTCTGAGATGAAGGAAAACGAGTTTTTTTACATATTTCATCTTTTCATTCATGGGCAAGCGCAGGCGTCTGAAAATCTTAGGTACCATTCTGCTGCCCACAGCTTCATGACCATGAAAAGTCCACCCGATATCCGGATCAAATTTTTTGGTCACCGGTTTGGCGATATCATGCAACAGCGCGGCCCAACGCAGCCATAAATTGTTGCTGGATTCGGCCAGGTTGTCGAGAACCTGAAGGGTGTGATAGAAATTGTCTTTGTGTCCTTTTCCCTCTTTTGTCTCAGCGCCTTTAAGAGCTGAAAACTCAGGGAAGATTTCCGGGAGCAGACCGCTGTCTTCCATTAATTTAAACCCGCGAGAAGGGGTCGGCGCAAGAATGATTTTATTCATTTCATCGGTAATACGTTCCATGGATACAATCCCGATGCGTTTTTTATTTTTTTGAATGGCCTCAAAAGAGGTTTTGTCGATAGCATAATTTAGCTGGGTGGCAAAACGAATAGCGCGCATCATACGCAGCGGATCATCAGAATAGGTGACATCAGGATTACGGGGTGTTTTAATGATTTTTTGTCGGATGTGCTCCAATCCCCCGAAAGGGTCAACTAAGTCGCCATACGTATCTGGCTGAAGGCTAATACCCATAGCGTTGATGGTGAAATCTCTTCTGAGCTGATCGTCCCTTAAGGTCCCGTCTTCAACAATAGGTTTTCTGGAGTCGCTTTGATACGATTCTTTGCGGGCCCCAACAAACTCCACTTCCAGTGTTTCCTCACCGTCTTCATACTTCAGCATGGCTGTGCCGAAGGTTTTAAAAACGCTGACTTTTCCCGGAATGTTCAGTCTTTGAGCTACTTCTTGTGCTAAAGCTATACCGCTTCCTTCTGCCACAACATCAATGTCTCCGGAAGGGCGGCCAATGATAAGATCGCGGACATATCCGCCCACCACCCAAGCTGGAATGCCAAGATAAGCTGCCGACTGTGCAATTACTGTAAAAACAGGATGTTCTATATGATTTTTCAGATTCAAGGATACCAAATTTTTTGCAAAAGTACGAAAAATCGGCTTTTACGAAAGCGATGGATGAAGAGGTGTTTTTAAGTTACTAAGTTTGTAGGTTTGTAGGTTTGTAAGTTTGGAGGTTTTGGGTTGATTTAGAATGAGTTATGTATTTAAGTGAAAGTTGGCAGTTGGCAATAAGCAGTTGGCAATAGGATGATAAACAGGTGCTTAAGTGCGTAGGTGTTTAAGTGTTTAAGTGTTTAGGTGCTTAAGTGTTTAAGAAAAGTTGACAGTTGGTAATGAAAAATTCATAAGGAACCAGATTCCTTGTCCATTGTTTCGCTTTTAAGGTATCAAAAATGGCATTGCATTTATAGCGCGAAAAATGGACTGCGGAATGACGATATTTTACTGATAAACATGGAAAAAGCGCGCGACGACACCAAAAAAATTAAAATTTAAAATACGTCGTCGCGCGCTTTTTCTTTGCTGACCCCTTTAGTCATGTCATTCCGCACAAATCACGAAGCGATAGCGGAGTGATGCAGTGCGGCCCGCCCGAACGTGCCATTCGGTACGGGCGGGAATCTATAATTCGGAATTTGCTAAATGTCAAATCTTCATTGATCAAGTTAAAAATTTGCATCTAAATTATAAAAGTTTAATATACAGATATATATGCACCATGAGCCGGAATAAAGTTCAAATAACACCCTGAAGCAAGAGTCTTTCTAAGTGCCGTTTTTTAAGCTCAAAAGGCGGCTAATCAAACGCTTTTTCTCCGGCCCGGATTTCAATTTTTAGATTGTTTTCATCGGGCGGTATCGGACAGGAATATTTGGCATTGTATGCACAATAAGGGTTATATGCCTTATTGAAATCGATGATGACAGAATCTTTAGAATTTGTTTTTAAATCGAGGTAACGACCTCCACCATAGGTTTCTACTCCATTGGTCATATCGTTGAACGGCAAAAACAAATAATTTTGATAATCAGGGTCATCCATTAAATCAACACTTTGATAAAGTGTAAGCTGCAGAGTATCTTCTTCCAGTGTAAAAGTGGCAACAGCATATCTCCGGTATTTGGGAGTGCGGTCTGTATTTGTACGGATTTCAATACTGGAGGTGTCGCCCGTAAGCTCTAGTTTGGCTTCTACGCGATATTTTTCGTCTACAGGAAAATAATCCAATCCATCAAAGTCAGGAATATCTTCCTGCGGCAGCGGACTTTCTTCAGGGTTTAAAAAGGCGGCATCTTTTTCTTCGCGCTCCTGAATTACATGCATTTCATACAGTGAATAGTTTTTACTGCTTTCCTGTGCATTTGCAGCTAATCCGACAAGAAAAGCAAAATATCCCAGCAACTGGAGATGTTTCATAATCCAAATTTTTAGACAAATATAATACAGAATTTGTCTGTTAGGTTACCGGCTGTTCATTGTGCTGGGAATGGATAACAACATCCCATCTCATAACTATCTTATCAAGCAAATTATTGAAAAGCTGTCAAAAAACTAAAAAATCCAAACCACAAAATCCTTAAGCATAATAATATTCAATGATTTGCTGTTTTCTTTCTTCAATTGTGAACTAAAGCATTCTGGAGCGTGTTGTGTGAGTTAAAAAGCAGAAAGCGATAATCGATATGAAG
>JBNJGK010000010.1:3764-33869 GCA_051747665.1 Bacteroidota bacterium
TATTCAATGATTTGCTGTTTTCTTTCTTCAATTGTGAACTAAAGCATTCTGGAGCGTGTTGTGTGAGTTAAAAAGCAGAAAGCGATAATCGATATGAAGCTTGATGGAATACGCAGTGATTATAAGAAAGGCAGTTTAGAACGCGATGATTTGGCGGAGGACCCCATAACCCAGTTTTCAATGTGGATGGAAGATGCTTTAAAAGCCCGGATAGAGGAGCCTACTGCCATGACCTTAGCCACAGCCGATGCATATGGCAAGCCAAGTGCACGGACGCTTTTACTGAAAGGGTATACTGAAGAGGGTTTTATTTTTTATACCAACCTGAGCAGTCGTAAAGGGAGTCATCTTGAAATCAATCCGCATGCTGCCATTTTATTTTTCTGGCCTGAGTTGGAGCGTCAAATCAGGATTGAGGGCCGGATTAAAATTTTAGAGCGGCAGCAATCTGTTGAATATTTTGACTCAAGGCCTTATGGAAGCAGGCTGGCAGCAAGTATTTCCCCACAGAGCCAGATCATTCCCAACAGAAAGTTTTTAGAGGAAAAAATGGAAGACTTAAGCCGCAAGTTTCAAAGCGACAAAATACCTATGCCAGAAGAGTGGGGCGGATACAAGCTTATTCCGGAATATTACGAATTTTGGCAGGGCAGAGCGAACCGGCTTCATGACCGGTTTCGGTATACACTGATTGACGGTAAATGGAATATTGACCGGCTGGCGCCCTGATCAGGGGCAATCTGGTTTAGATTTGGAATTTTTACCAGAGATATTCTCAAATAGTACAGTCTGTTGTTTTCTGTTCTTGATGATAGTATTGAAAAGAAACGAGGTGATTTCTTTCTCGTATTCAAAAAGGGGGCAGTTCATTCCATTCATGACCTCCGTTTTTTCCTACGACTGAAACATAAGACGCGCCCATACTTTTAAAAAAGAGAAGAGGTGCCGGCACTCCTCGACATGCCGGCAACCTTCTTCTCTCAAGGTTTCCCTCTGCTAATATGAAAAATCTATTGATTACGTTTGAAAGTGAATGATGTCTTTAGGACATCATCTGAGGACGTACCGATAAAGGCATTGAATTCTCCCTCTTCTGCAACAAAATTCATGTTTTGATCATAAAAACGTAACATTTCCGGTGTAATAGAGAAAACTACTTTTTTAGACTCGCCGGGTTGCAGCTCTATTGTCTCAAACCCTTTCAATTCTTTTACAGGACGTGTTACAGAGCCCACCAAATCACGCACATAGAATTGCACCACTTCTTTCCCTGTATAGTTCCCTGCGTTTTCAACAACTGCAGAAACTTGTATTTCCTTGTCAGGATGCAGGGTTTTGCTGCTAACCTGAATGTCTGAATAGCTGAAATCTGTGTAGCTCAAGCCGTATCCAAAGGGATAAAGCGGCTCATTCGGCGTGTAAAGGTATTTGCTGGTATATTTATTGTCTTCGTCAAAAGGCCTTCCTGTCTTTTTTGCATTGTAGTAAAGCGGTATTTGGCCTGTATTTCTGGGAAAAGTCATAACTAATTTTGCTGATGGATTATAATCGCCACTCAACACCTCCGCTACAGCATCTCCAGCGCGGGTTCCCGGATGCCATGCGTAAACTATGGCGGGTATGTTTTCTTCCATCCAGTTGATGGCCAGTGGCCTTCCGGCAAAAACCACGCTGATTACGGGTTTACCTGTTTTATGAATGGCTTTTACTAACTCTTTCTGTTTCCCGGGCAGATCGATCTCTGTGCGGCTCGCAGCTTCTCCGCTTTGCAGTTTGTTTTCGCCTATGGCCATGATGACAACATCTGCCAGCTCAGCCGCTTTGATGGCTTCATCAAAACCTGATGTATCCTTTCCTTCAGTATCCGCTCCCTTTACCGTGATTATTTCAGCATCCGGATAACGCTTTTCCAAACCTTCTTTAACGGTTACAATGCTTTCGATATCTGAGGAGGCCCACCATGTGCCGGTCATGTCTTCCTGGTTTTCAGCCATCGGGCCGATTAGTGCAATGGTTTTATTTGCTGCATCCTGAAGTGGTAATAGCTTTTCGTTGCCGAACTTTTCGTTTTTCAGCAGCACAAGCGACTTTTTCCCGATATCCAGGGCATGCTCCATATGTTCCTCTGAGAGGATCGTTTCTTCTTCTCGCTGCTCATCAAGATAGCGGTAAGGGTCATCAAATAATCCTAAGTCTGCTTTCAGTTTGAGCACGTTTTTTACAGCCGCGTCAATTTGCTGAAGGGTTACCTTTCCTTCTTCAAGGCTTTCTTTCAGGTAATTATAAAATACGGCTCCTTGCATGTCCATATCGATACCAGCAATTAGAGAAAGCTCTCCGGCATGTTTTTCATCTTTGGCAAAGCCATGCGGAACCAATTCGTTGATGGCTGTATAGTCAGTAACTACCATGCCGTCAAAACTCCATTCATCGCGCAAAATATCTTTAAAAAGAAATGAATTGGCCGTTGCCGGTATGCCGTTTAATTCGTTGAAAGCGGTCATAACAGTTGCTACGCCCTCGTCTACGGCGGCCTTAAATGGTGGAAGATAAATTTCACGGAGCCTTCTTTCCGACATATTCACTGTGTTATAGTCGCGTCCGGCTTCAGGGGCACCGTAAGCAGCAAAATGCTTCATGCACGCTGCCAGGGTTTTTGGCGAAGCCAGATCGTTTTGCTGGTGTCCGCGCACTTTTGCTTTAGCTACCAATGAGCTGTAATAAGGATCTTCTCCTGAACCTTCCGCTACACGCCCCCATCGAGGGTCATAGCTGATATCCACCATTGGGTTAAAAGTCCAGTTCAGTCCGCCTGCCGCGCCTTCCTCAGCAGCAAGACGCGCAGACTTTTCAATAAGCTCAAGGTCCCAGGAGCTAGCTTCTCCTAAAGGGATTGGAAAAGTGGTTTTGTATCCGTGGATAACATCATATCCAAAAAGCAAAGGGATGCCTAAACGCGACTCTTTGACCGCGATTTCCTGCAGCTTACGGTTATAGGCTACGGTGTGTGCATTGAAAATATTTCCGCAGCGACCTTCTCTTACATCTTCCTCATAATTATCTTTTAGTGTTGGCCCCGTAGTGGTCCAGTCTGATGTAAAGAGCGTTAATTGGCCGATCTTTTCATCTATTGTCATCTCCGACATCAACGAATCAATAAGATCATGGTGTCTGGTCTGTTGCTGGCCAGTTACGTTATTTAAAGTAAATGCCAGAATGAAGGTAAAAAATAAGGTTGTTTTCATCATGGTGTTTTATTTCTGATATTGATAATTTAATTTTTCAAGTCCTTCCTGAATCTCCTGATGCGACATAAACAAGTCCCACAGCAGTTCCGTCCGGTGGTTTTCTATCATTATGATAATGGGACCCTGGTCTATGGCGAGGTAAGAATTGGCATACCAATCTTCTGTAACATTGAAGGCATCGTAAAATCCATACTCGCCCCACAAGCGATCGCCCATTTTGTAGTAAAAATGTTCAATGGCATCCATAGAATACTCCGGAGTGTATGGTATGGATGAAATAGCGGCTGTAGGCGTGATAACACCCAGGTCGTTTGTAGGAGAGTGTGCACTGTATCCTTCATGATTGTCGCTGGCGGTCAGTCCCCATGCATCTTTGCTATAGCCGGCATATCCATTGGGATTTTCAATGCAATGTTTTCTGTTGATGCGTGTATGATTCAGGTTTTGCTCCCAGTAATTTCCGTAATCATCCTCCAGACCATTCGGGTTTAGCCCGAGAAATGAGTAGTGTGTAAAAAACAAAGGTCCACCGTAATCATATCCCAGTGGCAGCGGGATACTATAAAACGCATTGCCGTTCACCATTCCACCGTTGCGGGCATATCCCTCATGATAAACCTCCGGGCTGATGCTGTGTGTAGGTGAAGCTGCAGCCAAAATATAAGTTATGGAAGTTTCATTATGACCTTGAATTCGCATATTCATTTCAAAGTCATGGTTTGGTGACCAGTGCCAATAGAGGGCATTTTCTCCCTGGGTATACCAATCCCATTCTACGGTTTCCCATAATGTATCAATCCGTGCTATCAAAGCTTGTTCCTCAGTGTTGCCGGGTTCGAGATATTGCCTGAATGTGAGCAATCCCTGTATAAGAAAAGCAGTTTCTACGAGGTCGCCACCATCATCTTTAGGACTAAAAGCAATGGCTTCGCCTGTTTCTCCGTTGATCCAGTGCGACCAGGCTCCATGGAACCTTTCAGCTTCTTCCAGGAAAGAAAGGATTTTATCAAGACGGTCTAAGCCCTGTTGGCGTGTGATAAAATCACGTTCTATACCTACAATTAATGACATAATGCCAAATCCACTACCTCCGGAGGTAACTGTATTTCCTGAGCCGAGCCTTTCTCTGGCCATCCCGCTTGACGGATGACCATAATCCCAGAAATACTTGAAAGTTTGTTCCTGGATTTTGGTAAGCAGAGCTTCTTCAGAAATTTCAGGGAATTTGTTTGTAGAATCGAGCTGGGTGATAAAACGATTTGAATAACCTGAGAACGATATATCTTCGCCGGCAATATTTTCGTTAATCGTGAGCGTGTGAGGCCTGTAATACTCCAGAGGTGAGTTTACTTCTGCCTTTAATTTGGTATTATTTTCTGATAATGTTACGTCGAGTGGAATTATACTATTTTCATATGAAAGTACAACCGCGTCATCTATGCTGCCGGTGTCAATCGACTGGTTAAAGCGGGCTTCTATGGTGGGTGTAAAACTTACATCATAAAGCTCTTCATCCATAAAGTTTTCACCGTCAATCAAAACCTCTTCAACCTTTAGGGATGTTTTTACAGTTACAAAATCATAATTGATACCCGGAAACCGGCTACCATCAGCTCCCCGTAAATTTTCCCCTATTTGCAGTTGATAGTTTTTGTTTATTTCCAGCGTTTTATCTGGTGTCACTTTAATTTCTGCACCTTCAAGAGAAAATGCTTTATGAGCCTCTATGGTTTGATCTTCATTGTCTTTTATCTGAATATATTGTTCTGCTTGTGCGGTATCAACAGGCTTGTTGAACCGGATTGTAAATGGCCGGTTTACAGGTACATTTTCATTTGTTTCATCAGCAGAAAAATAGATTTCACCTGCTTTTACAGATTGTATTCGCAGTATATCAGCATTTTCCGGGTCACTTTTGTCTTTATCACAGTTGGTAGAAAACAGCGACAGGGCAGTTATAAGCATTATCCATGTCATTTTGTTCATCTTTTTGATATTCAATTTGCTTTATGATTATTTCTGGTCTTTTTTGTTTAAGCAAAAAAACCTCAGCTTTACTGATTTGATGAGGTCTTTTTGCTTTTATCCTAAGATCGGCTAAAAATCAATGGATAACCAGCTTTTTTATGCTTGACTGATGTTCAGAATCAGATTGTATTAGGTATATGCCTTTTTTTAAACCCGATATATCTAATTCCTTTTTTCCTGATGATTTTTCTTTCAGTATTGTTTTTCCTGTGATATCGCGTAAAGTAATGGTAACCTTGCCCGATGTTTCAATGTTAACTTTTTCAGACGCGGGATTAGGATATACAGAAAGATTGTTATCCTTGTTGTTATCGTTTTCCGGTACTGATACACCGCTGTCAGTAAAGCCCACCATGTCTACCCATAGTTTTCCGGCCTGTGGCGTCATCTCACTGGTTTCCATGATCAAATCGATTTTTTGAAACTGGGATAAGTCGGGTAAATTTTCTGCCCATGATTCTGTTTGAAAATCCTCAACAGGCAAAATAAGCGTTTCCCAGTTTTTCGTAACATCGATATACGTATAACCGGCTCCGTCCTCTTCGGATACCCCATCTGCATCCTGAATAGCAATTTTCAGGTTTTGGATGCTAACTTCGCTTTTAATGCGAATCACCAGTGTAGAATAGTCGCTTAAATCGATAATTGGGTAAGCCCACATGTAGTATACCGTAAAATCCTCAGCCATGGATAAATCATAATCCAATTCCAGGACTGTATCTCCATATTCACCTTCGCCGGCAATATCTGTAGCTTCGAGGCTGCCATTCTGAGCAAAAGCAGGAACTTCCCTAAAACCACCCACATTCGTATAATCTAAACCATCCTCTGTAACTGAAAAGTCGCTATACACAAAATATCCTTCTCCGGAAACGGCATTACCACTGAGCGAGACTTCATTATTTCCGATTACAAGTGTTGCGTTTTTAGTTCCAACTGAGTTTGGTTGAAATGATACACTTACTTCGGCCGTCTCGTTCAGCTCTAAAATAGTTTCCTCAGCAATGTTTTCCAGGTCAAACTGGTCTGCATCAGGGCCTTGTAGTGTAATATCATCGGGATGTAAGTTCCATGGCATCCCGCCAAGGTTTTTGATTTGAAAACCTTCACTTTCGGATTCTTCTTCTATGGGTGTGTCTTCAAACTGATGACTTTCCGGAGCTATTTCAGGTACGATTGTATCGGTTGGGGCATAGAGCATGATGTCGTCAATGTCCCATTGAGTAATATTATCAGTGGGGCCTTCGAAAATCCATGCCAGCCTGAAACTTTCTGCATCTGTATTATGGTTTTCTGCATCCAGGATAAATGAAACTTCCTGCGCTTCTATGGTAGCCGGATCAACCCATTCTGTAATTAAAGTCTCGTTATCATCCGCTATCGTGACTACTTTAAGCGTATAGTTACCCGGATTACCAAAGTTTCTGACGCGGTGCTTAAACGATAGCACGAGCGTGTCAGTGTTTCCAAGTTCAAAATCGGGTGTGCTCAGGTAGAATGCTCCTTCTGTTTCGGGTTGCCACCAGAAAGTCATTTCAGGTGCTTCTCCTCCGGCATTGGATGCATTGAAAGCACCCCAGTTTTCTGAATCGCGTTCCCATCCTAAAGGAATATCATTACCTACCATGTTTTCAAACTCTTCGGTCCAGGGCAATGCGGAGATTGTGGCATCGTAAGCGTTTCCGGTAAGATGTACCGTATCGTCCTTAATGATTAGGTTGGCCGATTTTTCTCCTTCGCTTTGCGGAAAGAAAGTTACTCCAACAGAAGCCACCTCTTCATTTTCAAGCTCGATGCTGTTTTCCAGGTTGTTCAGGGTAAAAGCATCCGCGTTATTTCCAGTAATACTTATTTCGCTGGGGCTCAGCAGCAAACTTCCTCCGCCTGTATTAGACAACTCAAATATTTTTTCATCAGATTGTGAGTTTATTTCATGGTTTCCAAAGTCATAGTCTTTTGGAGAAACGTGGAGCGCAGGCAGCGCTTCCAGCGAAATGTCATCAATATGCCAGGATCCAAAACCGGAAGGGTCGCCTTCAAAAATCCATGCCAGTCGGAGGCTTTCTGCCCCAATCCCATGTAAATGGCTAAACAGGGTATAATTCAGTTCTTCTGCAGGTATGGACGCAGGCTCTTCCCATTCTGCTATGAGGTGCTGTTCTCCATTAGCAATAGAAACCAACTTAAGATGTGAGCCTTGGTTATCATCAGGATTGTTAATGTTGTGATGGAGGGATAACTCCATGCTGTCGAGTTGCGCTGTGTTGAATGGCGGGGAGTAAAGCGTGTATTGGTCTTCAGTTGATTCCTCTTGCTGACTAAAAACAGCTTCTGGAATTTCACCACCGGCTTCGTTTGTGTTATCCAGGCGCCAGTTTTCTGAGGCTGTTTCCCAGCCAGGCGGGAAATCCTCTTCAGAAAAATGTTCTTGCCATGGAAAACTATGGACGGTAGCGTCATAAGCTTCTCCACTGATTTCAGCTTCGGCTTCCTGCGCATGCAGATAAACGGCTTTATTACCGGTAGTAACCGGAGCAAATGCAACTCCGACCTCAGTGCTTTCTCCGCTTTGTAATTCAATGGGTTCGGATATGTTTTCCAAAACAAAATCTTCAGTATCAGAAAGTAGCGTAAATGAGGCAAACACGCCAAAATGGTCAGAACCGTAAACGCCCTCCTGATTGGCTGTATCAAGAACTACTTCAGCCATGAGTGGTTCTAAGGACGGTTCCGTATCTTTTTTGTAAAAAATATAATCAATTCTGCGCTGGATATGGCCTAAGTGATGGTTTAAGGTGCCGTGCTCCGGGTCCAGGTGGTTTTCATGAAAAAGCGGATAGACATCCTGGTAATCTTCATACATAATTTCCATTTCACCCCAGTCAGGATCGGCGTTGTAATCTCCGGAAACAAAAACATAATCTCCTGTGCGGGTTTCTTCAATGAAGCTGAGTAAATCGTTGATTTGTTCTTCTCTGATATCGCTGTTTACCGCTACATTATGCAGGTGGGTAGTATAAAAATCAATGCTGTGGCCATCTACCACAATATTCATTCGGGCTGCATTTCTGTAGTCATCAAGAGGTTCCAGTGCTGTCCAGTCAGTTTCTTCTACCGGATGTTTTGAAAGAATTGCATTGCCGAATCGGGTACTTGACCCGGGGGAGTCAACGGAGCTGAAATAATAATGGTAACCTAAAGAATCGGCTATAGTTTGCGCCTGGTTTTCGAGGTCAGGGCGTTGAATTACTTCCTGCAGGCCGATTAAATCGGGATTTAACTCTTCAATCTCCGGGAGCATTCTCTCGAGGCGTGCCGGCCAGTTTTGGTTGTCATGCCATAAGTTGTAGGTTAATATGGAAAAGTCAGTGGTTTGTGCATTTTGTCCGGTCAGATAAATATCTTCGGGTTGGACTTCAATAGTGTTGTTTCCGGTGTTCGTTATTTCAAAAGATTGGGTTTGCGAACTGTATCCGGTTTGTTGAGGTTCAAACTGATAAGCAGCAGGTTCTATTGCTGTTTGTGCAAAAGCTGCGTTCAGGATGAGAAAAACGATGGAAAGTAAAATTATCTTTTTCATACTAAAACTACTTTAAGTTGTAAACAATACTAAATATGTAAAGGGATAAGGCTGGTTTCCAGCCTTATCCCTGAAAATTAAAATTTATGGTGATTCATCGCTGTACAAGTCGTCTACTTCATTGGGAGTAAGTGCGGTGTTAAAGAAACGAACATCGTCTATTAAACCATAGAAGGTTTTGTGCTCGTTGTCGTCGACATAAGTATCATAATCTGCCCATGGTGTAGAGTGGTTGTCAGATGATCCGGCAAAACCGATACCGATGTTGTTGCTGGCATCCGTAGCGCTTTCCATGTCGATATGGAAATCCTGCATTTTCCATTCATCGCTTTCAGCCAGGTTCATTTCCCAAACAAGAGTATTGTTCAGCCATACACGCTTTGTGCCGTTGTTGTGGTCGTAAGACATCACAAAATGCACCCATTTGTCATGGATAAGTTCGCGCAGATCGCCTTCCCAAATGTCTCCAACATCGGCTCCATTACCATGAATGGCATCACCCCAGGCTGTTGCAGATTCAAAGTCTCCTGTAGCATCAGGATGCGCTTTATGACGAGTAGCTACTTTGATCCAGGGCTGTCCTTCTTCTCCGAGTCCTAACTCAAAGAAGAAGCCAAATTCTGCTGTGGCTCCCATCAGGAACATGCCATTGGAAACATGTTCGTCATCCAGATCGGTTTTAAACCAATAGCTTATTGTTGTGCTTGGATTAATCATGCCACCATCATTTTCCACATCAAGGATGTTTGTCTCACCGTCCATCTGGAGAGCGCTGTTTTGATATCCAAAGCGGTCTTCAGCAAATCCTTCGTATGAAGAGCTTGATTCCAGTACGTTGTAGTTTCCGGTGTAATCATCAATTGTTTCGTTAAAAGTAAAGTAAGCGATTTGCTTGTCAGCCTGTGGCGGGTTCACAATACCTTGCCCGGCTGTTCTGAATGTTCTGGTTGCATTCTGGAATTCGCCACCGTCAGCAGCTACAATCCCGCTTGTGAAAGTCAGGGTGTATTCTGTACCCCGATCCAGGTTTTCATCCGGGATAATGGTAACAGTACTTCCCTCAACATTGAGGTTCAGCGATACATCACCGTCAGCCGAAAGCGTAACTGTAGAAGCTGAAACTGTGGCTGCATCTATTTCCTTAGAAAAAGTTACTTCAATTTCAACGTCCAGCGGAACATCTGTAGCAGCAGTTGCTGCATTCAGGTCTTTGGTTACTTCATCCCCTGTTTCCAGGTCAGATCCGGTTCCGATTATGTCTGTAATGGTCACAAAATCCGGGTCTTCATCGTCTTCACATCCCGTAAAGGCAATAAAACCTGCAATTAGTGCAAATGATAAAAGAAATCTTAATTGTCTCATGATAACTGATTTTTAAATTAGTAATAAAATTGATTATAAAATTTGTTACACTTTTTTAATATCCTTCATTTTGCTTGATCATGCCTTCAGACATGTCTATAGCATTTTGAGGCACAGGCAGCAGCTCGTGTTTTCCTTCCTGGAAACCAAACTCGCCTAATTCTTCGGCCGCTTTTCCTGTTCGCACAAGATCGTAGTAACGATGGCTTTCCAAAGCCAATTCCCTGTGGCGCTCTTCAATAATGATGTCTCTTAATTCATTTTGATCTGTTGTTGTAATATCCGGCAGCACATCAGGGTTATCTCCGCGGGCTCTTTCTCTGACCTGGTTCAGGTAAGGAAGGGCCTCGGCAGACTGCCCGGTTTCATTCAGCGCTTCGGCAGCCATCAATAAAACATCGGCATAGCGCAATATCATCCGGTTTACTCCATAAGAGTAGCGTGGTTCGCTTCCCGGAGCAAACGTTTTTTGGTTGTAGCATTCAATTTCTACGATTTCGTCTGGGTTTTCATCGCTGTAAGTGGTATCGGGCGTAGAATCATCGCCCAGAATGGTAACACCTTCAATGGTTTCGTCTAGAAAAAGTACCGTTGCATCCATGCGCGGGTCTTCTTCATAAGATTTTATCCAATCGTAAGAGGGCCTTCCAAAACCCCATCCAAGGTTAGGTTCTCCACGAACACCCCACGTATTGGCATATTGATTTCCACCATTGAAGTAATTGCTTTCGGGCACAGCGCCAACTTCAAGTAATGATCCACTACCGAATGGTTTGTCCACATCAAAAATATCGCCATAATCGGGTTCGAGTTCATATTCTTCTGACTCAATAACTTGCAGGGCATAATCTGCGGCCGTTTCAAAATCTTTTCTGAAAAGGTACACTTTGGCGAGCATACCACGCGCTGTTCCTTTCGTTGCTCTGCCCAGATTGGATGTGTTGTAACCGCTGCGGAAGGGCAATACATCCGCCGCATGCTCAAGGTCGGGTATAATAATCTCCTGATAGATTTCCTCTTTAGGAGAACGGGACAAAGAACCTGGCGGATCGGTAGAAAGTATTTTTGGAACATCCCCGAAGGCTTTTACTAGTTCAAAATAGAAAAAGCCACGTAAGAACCTTGCTTCAGCAAGAAGTCTTGCTTTCAGCGATTCGTCCATATCAATATCCGGTACATTTTCAAGCACGATGTGAGCTCTGCGAATGCCTTGATACAGGGTTGACCACCAACGGTTAAAGGAGCCTTCGGTGGGTTCGAAAGTAAAGTTTTCATAAGCGCGAAGGAATGTTCCGTCACCCGGATTACTACCTTTAAGGGCTTCATCAGACATGATATCCAGGATAGGGTAGCCCCCTGAGTGAAAATTCCAGATGCGCATCGTATTATACACCCCGTTTGTAGCCAGCTCAGCATCTTTTTTACTGGTGGGGAATGAGCCGGTTGTCAGGTAACCCCGCGGAGGGTTGTCAAGGAAGTCTTCACAAGCTGTTGTAAAGACCATTATGATTATGATGGATAGAACTATGTTTCGTTTCATTATTATGCTTTTTAAAATTTAATATTTAAACCCATTGTATACGTTGAAGTGACCGGATAAATACCGGAGTCGATTCCTGAAGAAAGTGGCGAGCCACCCAAATCAGGACTGTAGCCGGAATAATCACTAATGGTAAATAAGTTACTACCCCTGAAGTAAATGTTTGCAGCGGTTAACCCCGCTTGTTCCATCAAAGACTCCGGCAAATCGTAACTTAGCACGAGCGATCTTAAACGCAGGTACGAGCCATCTTCAATAAAATATTCTGATTGCTCATAGTTGCCTGCTTTTCCGTCCAATTCAGGCTCAAAGTCAGATGTCCCTTCACCTTGCCAGCGATCTTCTACACGAGCTTCGAAGTTATAAATACCAAAACGGGTTTGGTTTTTCGCATTGTAAATTTCATTTCCGGTTTGGCCTTGAAAATCAAAAGAGAGTCCAAAATTTTTGTAGGATAAATTCATTCCAAAACCAAAGGTGAAATCAGGAATCGGCGAACCGATTTTGACGCGGTCTCCGTCGGGTGTTATTTCACCATCGCCGTTTTGATCTCTGTATATAAAGTCGCCTACATCCTGGTTGGAGAGGTGTGGGTATTCATTGAGCTGGGCTTCGTTCTGGAAAATGCCTTCTATTTCATACCCGATGAAATAGCCTATAGATTCACCAACGCGTGTGGCTGTAACACGATCACCATTTGCAAGCCCGCCGCCATAGATAACAGAATCAGTTGGCGTAGTGGCTCCAAGTTCTTTAACTTCATTATGTACCGTACTTCCATTAGCGGAAATCGTATACTTAAAATCGCCGAAGTTGTTTCGGTATTGAAGGTCTAACTCAACTCCCTGGTTCACTACCGTTGCAGCATTGAACCGTACTTGCTGAAATGACCCGAAGCCATAATAACCCGGAACGTCCAGCATTACGAGAATATCTTCTGTATTTTTGTGATAGTAGTCGATATTTCCGGTTACTTTATCGTTATCTAAGCTGAATTCCACGCCAATATTGGTTTGTTTTGTGTTTTCCCAGAGTAAGTTTTGATTGCCAGCGCTAAAGAATGTAGCTCCGGGTTGAATTGCTTCGGGCTGCCCGAAAACAGCTCCGTAATTACTGCCAATCAATGAAAAGCGGTCATACCAGTTGATTTTTTCATTTCCGATAATCCCCCAGCTTCCTTTGATTTTAAATTGATCGAGGGCCTCCCAGTCAGGGAAAAAGTCTTCATTCCTGGCATTCCATCCAAGGGCAAAAGAGGGGAAAACACCAAACCGGTCTCCTTCAGCAAACTTGGAAGAGCCATCGGTTCTGACCGAAACCGTAGCCAGATACTTATCCTTGTATGTATAATTCGTACGGAAAAGCCCTGATATCATACTATTGACAAAAGCGTCGCCAAGATTGCTGCTGACATCTACTGAATCGGTCAGTGACGCATTGAAGTGCCAGAAAAGCGGGTCTTCTCTCACAAGCCTGTACATGGTAATATTCGGACTTTCGAAGAATTGTTCCTGCATTGTGAATCCGGCTACCGCATTTAACGTGTGATCTTCAGTGTCGAGATCATAATTAAGTGTGTTTTCCCAAATCCAGGTTCGGTCTTCTGTAAATCCTATGCTAAGAGAATTGCGGGAATTCTGTTGCGTAGGAGAAACAAAATACTCCGGTGAGAAACTGCGGTTTTTGCTTTGCCGTAAATCAAACTGATAACTGGTTTTAAAACGCAGGTTTTCTATAATATCCAACTCCGTATAAAAATTACCTACAAGTCGGTAAGACTTATTGTTGTTATTGGTATATTCAATAGCAGCCAGTGGGTTTCCGTTTCCCTGAACCTCGGCAAAATTGCCCTGGTCATCGTAGGGAGTATCAATAGGCCAGGCCCGGTAAGCGGCCCCAACAACGTTAGGTGCATTTTCATCATCAGTGTAAGCGCCAGAAAGGTTCAGCCCGAATGTGAGGTAATCACGCGCTTCATAAGTTGTATTGAGTTTGAGGTTGTATCTCCGGTATTGTGATTTCGGAATAATACCTTCCTGATCGAACATGCCTGCACCCAGGTAGTAGTCAATTTTTTCGCTACCACCAGAAACACTCAGATCATAGCTTTGCATCACTGGATTGGTTTGAAATATGGCATCCTGCCAATCAAAATCATCAACAGCATCCAGGTTGTTGATTGTGCCGGGAGAAATATCATTCAATGCTTTAGCAAAAGCTCTTCCATCAAGCAAATCAATTTTTTTATTTAGCTGCTGAATTCCGTATTCTGTTTTAAAACTGATTGAGGGTTCTTTTCCGCCTTTTCCTGACTTGGTAGTTATCATAAACACTCCATTAGCGCCTCTTGAACCATAAATGGCCGTGGCAGAGGCATCTTTAAGCAGTTCTACCGATTCAATATCGTTTGAACTTAAAAAGGAAATGTCATTTAAAATAACGCCATCAACCACGTAAATCGGATTTGCATTGTTTAGGGTTCCAACTCCACGAATTCTCACAATAGGATTAGAGCCTGGCTCGCCCGAGCCACTTGAGATTTGGGCTCCCGATAATTTCCCTTGCATTCCTTCCAATGGGTTGGAAGAAGAGATTTTGGACAATTCTTCTCCTTTAATCGAAGAAACAGAGCCCGTCAGGTCACTCTTTTTAACAGAACCATACCCTATAACAACCACTTCGTCGAGCGATTTGGCTACTGGATCCAGTTTGATATTATAAGGCCCTTCGCCAATAACTACAGGTATTTCTTTCTTTTCATAACCGATAAAAGAAATGACGAGCGTAGCCTTAGAATCATCGATTTGCAATGTGAATTTGCCTTCAGCATCGGTCATAGTGCCTTGCTGAGTGCCTTTTACCACAACGTTGGCCCCGGGTAAGGTCTCGGAAGTTTTTGCATCAGAGACAGTCCCTGAAATGCTGTTTTCTTGTGCCGTCAAAGATAACGCCGGCAAAATCAGCGCCAGCATTAAAAAGTTCTTAATCACAAATGGTAAATTTTGTTTCATATTTTTTTAGGTCTAAATGTTTTAATTTTATAAGTCATATTTCACGCTTGTTTTTATTCTGATTAGAATTTAAATAGTTTTACTAATCAATATGTGTATTTTCGTCTTTGATTTCGCAACCGTTTTCGGGACTTACCGAAAAAAAAACCACTCTTTGGTGAATTGTAGTATTACAAAGTTAATGTCAAATGCAAGCTAAGTAAAATAAATCACCCCCATTTGATTACGTAAGCCGTAAAAATGATATTTTTATATTACAACATTACTACTACACGATATTGTAACATACAGGAATTCAATTTAATAAATATACAAAAAGAGGGATACTTTTTAAGAATTAAACCAGATTGTTATGCCGGGCTTAAATTTGTATTAGAGCACATCAAGATTTTAAAACTGTAATAAAAACTCTACAAGATTGGCATCGTGGTCGAGGTTCAAACGTTTTCTTAATCGATAGCGTCTTGCTTCAACGCCCCGGATTGATATATTCAGCAATGGGGCGATTTCTTTAGTAGTTAGGTTCATTCTCAGATAAGCACATAACTTCAGGTCACTTTGGGTTAGATCCGGATAGTTCTCCATTAATCGTTTAAAAAAGTTTTGATGTATCTGATCAAAGTGAGCCTCAAATGTTTTCCATTCATCTTCAGAGGAAATATGATTATCAATGGTTTTTAGCAATTGCCGGTAATAATAATTCGGGAAGCGCGGACCCAGGTCTTTCTTTAAGGCTTTGATACTGGATTTGATATTCATCAGCAAATCGTTTTTATTAACCAGGTTCATCGTATGATTTGCCAATTCTACATTTTTGTGCCTGAGTTCGGCTTCCAGCTTTTCATTTTTGATTTTCATGACCTCTTGACGCGAAAGCATCTGTTCTCGTTCCCGCTTTTGCTTTTCTTGTTGCTCAAGCCTTAGCTTATGCTTTCTTAGCCTTGCTAAAAACAGGTGACGGAAATACAACATCAATCCCAAAAAAGCAACGCTATAAATCATAAATGCTATTCGCGATCCGAACCAGGGCGGCTTGATAGTGAAAGAATATGTCAGGGTATTGCTGACTTTATCATAAATGTTTTTGGATTGCGCAATGAAGACGTACTCTCCTGCCGGAAGCCTGTTATAAGCCACTTCTGGTGTGTTTTGCCATGATGTGAAGGTGTCATCGTCGAGTCCTTTAAGTTTATGGCGGTAAAGTGGTTTAACATATTTTTCTGTTGTTGAAAAGCGGAAGGTTATGTTTTTGAAATTAGATTGTAATGCAATTGCCTTTCCGGGCTGAACAGGCAGATATCTTTGCTTGCCTTGCCGGTTAGTAGCGATAACACGCCTCATTAATACTTTACCGGTCTGTGTTGTTTCATCAGGCGGTGCGTTAAAAATGGCAAAGCCGTTGTCTAACCCTATGAGGTTCATATTTTGTTTCAGCGGAATGATTTCCGGGTATTCGGAAGACATCGAAAGGCCTTGTTGGTGAAGGTTGTAATTGAATAGCCGGCTTACTGAACCTGAAGCGATCTTGAAAAGCCCAATCTTTTCCTTGTTGATGAACCAATATTGATTGTTTTGAGTAGCAATGATTTTACGGGCTTGTTTAAATTGTCCCAACTTATTATTCAGGGAAGAATATGGAACAATCGTATCATTTAAGTCATCATAAGTAAAGAGTCTTTTACCTGTTGAAAAAACGATGCGTCCATCAATTTTGGTTACATGAACCATGCGGTCGTTTTGGAGGCCTTGTTTGCTGTGGAAAAGCTTTTTTTCATCCAAATATTGCAAGTCATCAGACAAACGCAACTTAAAAATGCCTTTATTCAGGTGTGCAGCCCAGATATTGCTTTTGAAGTCGGTTTGAAATTCCGGCACAGGTTCCAGAAAATCGTCCACAGTGTGAGAAAACTTCCAGATTCCGTTATCTTTTTTATAAATCACAAGGCTTGAATAGGTGCTTTGCAATAACACCTCTTGCTGGTTTAGTGTTATTTTACGGATATGAAACCCGCCTGCAACATCCGAAATTTTATCCATGGCATCATCTTCCGTAATTTTAAAAGTGCCGCTGTTGTGTCCGCAAAACAATTGATCATCAAAAACATCAAGCGACCAAACCTGCCCTTGACTCCCTTCTATCATAACCGGGTCTTTAAACCGGCTTCCGGTTCTTTGCCGGTATTTGTAAAGCCCTCTGTTAGTGCCGATCCACAATTGGTCACGAAACATGGTAGCCGCATAAACTGCTCCAAGTTTTCCGGTTTGGTCTATGTAAAAATCAAGAGGAGGATTAAAATCGATGTAATCAATGCCTTTGTCAAGGCCGGCCCACAAATTGTTTAAGCTGTCTTTGGCGAGTGAAAGCACCGTATTGTTTTGCAGGCTGTTATCAGCGTTCAGATGATAAACCAGCTTTCCTCTCCGGTTCAAAACATAAATTCCATCTACAATGGTTCCCACGGCAATTTCACCATCCAGAGCCAGGCCGCAATTGATTTCTGCTTTTCTGATTTCTGTGGCGGCCTCGCTATTCCATTTTTTAAAATCGTTGCCGTCATACAAAAACAACCCCTGACTGGCAGCTCCGATAACATACTCATTGTTTCCCAGCGGGACAACCATTTTTATTTCATCATTTTGCAAAAAACCACTGCCTTCTACAAACCTCATTTTATCATCACGGATTTCGAAAAGTCCCTCGCCGATGCGGTGAATAAAGAGACGGTCGTTTGCTTTGATAAGCAAGACAACAGGCCCGCCGGGATCGATGTGGCGAATTTCAGTTCCATCATAAACAAAAAGGGCATTAAAGGATTGAAAATAGACCTTATTTTTATGATTTACAATTCGCCATATTTCATCATTATGGAATACATCCTGATCGAGGCTGTCGCTCAGTGAATAATATGTTTTAAGGCCTTTATCATCTTTGTGGAAATATCCAAATTCTTCGTAGGCCCCTACGTAGATGCGTTTATGGTTTTTTACAGCTACCGACCGAACGATTGGTTGTTCAGGCACTTTTGTTGTTTCCCATGAAGAACCGTCGAATGACAACAGGCCTGCATGATTGCCGAAATAAACCATGCCGTTCTCAAGCGTGGCTACTGACCAGTTTTGATTATCGGCTTTATATTCGCTTTTCAGATAGTTGATAACAAATGGTTTGGGGTCATAACTCGGATTTTGAGCGCTGGTTGTTACAACGCCAACAGAAAGGCATAAAAGAAAAAGCAGGATGCGTGAATTGTTTGTCATTTTTCCTTAGTCAATGCCTTACGAAGATATGAAAATATCTTATAAAACAACTATTCCGTTTGGCAGTCGTGCTGTGTAACTTTAAGTTTGGAAAGATCAAACCCTTTGCTTTGAACCATTTTAAGGATGCCCGAGTATGTGCTTTCATCCATCTGTTTTGTGCGGCTTAATATCCATAAATATTCGCGATTAGGATGCCCAACAACCGCCCATCGGTATTCATCATCTAACCCAATAATCCAGTATTTTCCCCGGAAGGGCCAGAAAAACTGAACCTTAAGTTTTGCATTGCCTGTGCCTTCCTGCACAAAGGCTTTTCCTTCAGCCTTGTCCCATCCGTCGGGTTTTTTGCAACGGTTAATCACCCGGATATAGTTTTTGTCCGTTAGCTTATACTCAGCAGAAGTACACTGGCAGCCTTTTTGAAATCGCTGAGGGAATGCTGCAATTTCATACCATTTCCCGGCATATTTTTTAAGGTCAACATGTTCTACTACCTGAAGCGGTTCATAGCTTTTGCATCCGAATAATCCCATTAAAAATAAGCTTAAGATTCCATAAAAAAGATACTTCATTTCTGGTTGCTGTATTATATTCCACTGGTATTGAGATTACCGAGACTGATGGTAATGCGTTTTTTCTGCTCGGGATGATCGTCGTTGTTGAGCCATAAAGAAACCTGCAGATGCAGATTGTAAATTGTAATTCCGGTTTCTTTCGATTGTATCTTGCCAATTTTCAGCACATCAGAATTGATTATACCTGTATCGCGGCTGATATGTTCACCAAACATCGGGTCTCCTTCTTCCAGGTAACGTTTATCGTAATGGTCTTTAAAGTGATAGATGTTGGTTACATCTTCCATAGTTAGCACTTGCAGGCTTTCCACCCCGCCAATATTTGTTGTAAACCAACTGTGGACGTGCTCATCAATGAGGCAGCGGTTTAGTGAATCTTTAAACAAAATGCGGGCATTATTGATGATAGCCCGACCGTAGTAATTTTTATCAAAAAAGTATAGTTTATCATACGTAATAGCGTAGCGCAGCGTTATGCCGCCAATGATTTTACGCAATTTCGGAAACATATTAAAGGAATTATACACCCTCAATATAGTAGCCATATTGGTTGCAAACAACAAGGCGTGCAAGGGTGTTTCTAGAATCAGAAAACCGCCATCGCCGCTGCTGATAAAGCGGGTTTTAAAGTCATCAAAATCATATCCCTGAAAAATATATGGATGATTTCGCAAGCACAAACGCCCTGTCATATCAAACATTTTTTTAAAGAGGTAAGGGATAAGCGTTTGTTCAAATTCACCATATGAGCTGTATTGAAAGATATCAACACCTAAAACGGCATTGTTGGGGATATTTTTGTAATCAATATATTTTTGTAAATCATAGTATAAATCATGATCATCGGGGATGATATTGGTTTTTTCAAATACAATCCGTTTGTCCTTATCAAGCAGTAATTTACTAATTTTCTCCGGATTTATTTCCTTAATTGTTTTTATCATAGTTGGCTTTTTTAATCAGCATAAAATTACAAAAAATAAACTTGCTTAACACGGCGCTTCACATTTATTGACTGGTAAGGATTGCGGAGGTGAATTTGCGGTTTGCAGCAAAATAGCAAGGCGGCAATCGGGAGTATTATTTTCAGTTGGTTTTGCTCTCTGCCACCAGCAGAATATTTTCTTACTTTTGTGATTCTGATGCAAACAGATACACGAAAACACATTCTCTTTCTGGCTCGCTGGTATCCACATCATTATGACCCGATGTACGGGCTTTTTGTGGAGCGCCATGCGCGTGCCGTTGCTATGTATCATGATGTATCTGTGATTTATATTCATCCTGTTGAACAGGATGTAAAAACGTTTTCTGAAATTTTTGAAGAAACTCATTTCCTTGAGGTAAAGCACTACTATTCCAAGTCTGGATTTGGCGGACGCATGCTAAGTCCGGTTCAGTATTACCGGCATTTCAGAAAAGCCTTTGAAACGGTAATGAGTAAGCGAGGGAAACCGGATATTGTACATGTAAATATCCTGACAAGAGTGGGTTTTCTGGCCCGCTTACTTAAATTGCAGTATGGAATCCCGTATGTTATCACAGAGCATTGGTCGCGTTATTTAGACCGCAGAGATGGATATCATGGTTTTCTGAGAAAGCAAATCACCCGGAATGTGGTAAAAAATGCAGATGGTTTGACGACGGTAACAGACAACTTGCGGGAAGCCATGGAAAAACATGACCTTAAAAACCGCCGGACAGTTACCGTGCCTAATGTTGTGGATGTAGATTTTTTTCGTCCGCCAAACTTCAAAGCGCCTCGCAATAAAACCATTTTTATTCATCTTTCCTGTTTTGAAGAGCGCTCAAAGAACATGTCAGGAATTTTGAAAGCTGTGAAACTGCTTTCAGACCGCCGGCAGGACTTTTTGCTTTACATGGTAGGAGAGGGGATTGATTGGGATAAAGCCGTTAAGGATGCTGAAGAAGGCGATTTAAAAGATAAGTTTGTGTATTTTACCGGCTTAAAACAAGGAGCTGAATTGCTGGATTTGATACAGCGTGCTGATGTGATGATGCTTTACAGTCATTATGAAAACCTTCCTGTAGTCATTCTTGAGGCTTTTTCCTGCGGCATGCCGGTGATTTCATCTGATGTGGGTGGTATAGCGGAACATCTCTCTGCTGAGCGAGGCATGTTGATTCCGCCCGGAGACTCCCGTATTTTGGCAGATACAATGGAAAAGATGATGATGAAACTGCCGGAATATGATCGGGAAAGCATACGAAAGTATGCAGAAAACCGTTTTAGCATGCAGGTTATTGGTGGTCAATTTAATAACCTGTATCAGAAAGTATTGCACAAACAATGATAAAGAAAATAGCAGGAACGGCACTTACGCGGGTTTTGAATGCAGTTATCATGCTGTTGGTGCTTTTTATCGCCACAAATAATCTTGGTGCAGAAGCGTATGGCTCCGTTACTTTTGTTGTTCTTGGCATTACGATTATTGGGCTTGTAAACCATTTTGTGGGCGGCGGTGCCTTGATTTACTACATTCCCCGCAAGCCGCTTATGCTTTTGTTGATACCCTCTTATTTTTGGGCCTTTTTTTCTGCCGTGGCGGGTGCGCTGGTGCTCGACTGGCTTGACAAAATCCCTCATCAGTTTGTTTTTCATCTCATGGTTATCGCGTTTATGCAGTCTTTGGCTTCTGTAAATCAAAATGTAATGCTGGGCAAAGAGCGCGTAAAGCACTTTAATCTGGTTTCTTTAGTCCAGTTTGCCTTGCTGCTGAGCACGCTGTCGTTTATGATATTTATTTTTAAAGATACAACTGCATTTGCCTATGTGCTGGCGCTTTATGCAGCCTATGGCGGAGCCTTTGTGTTGAGTGTTGTTTTGATACTTAAAGATTTTTTAAAACAGTCCTTTCATCAGCAAGCCTCTGTATTATCAGACATGATAAGGTATGGCTGGAAGGCACAGTTAGCCAATGTGCTTCAGTTTTTTAACTACCGGATGAGCCATTATCTTCTGGAAGGCTTTTTCGGAAAAGCGATGCTGGGAGTATTCAGCGCCGGGGTGCAGCTCTCAGAAGGGTTGTGGATTGTAGGCAAAAGCGTATCGATGGTTCAGTTTTCAAAAACTGTAAATGTAACGGATAAAGAATACGTAAAAAACCTGGCGGTGAACCTGGTGAAGATGACTTTTGTACTCACGTTGCTTATGCTGGGCGTGGTATTGCTATTGCCGGTGGATGTATTTCTGTTTTTGTTTGGTGAAGAATTTGCAGAAATCAAAACCGTCATTATTTCGCTGGCTCCGGGCATTGTAATCGTGCCTTGCTCAATGGTGCTTAGCACTTATTTCTCCGGAACGGGAAGGCCGCAAATCAGCGCTATAGGTTCGGCAGCAGGGTTGGTTGCCACGCTTGCAGTGGGGTTCAGCATTATTCCGCTTTATGGTTTGATTGCTGCCGGCATCACATCATCAGTAACTTATTTGGTGATTGCTGCTTACTTATTCAACAGGTTTTTGAAGTTATCAGGAGCAAAAAAAGAAGAATTCTATTTCAGAAAGCAAGATTATTATTTTCTGAAACAGGAAATCCAAACAGTAATAAAACCTCAAAAACAAAAATGACATTTTTGGGTTATGAAAAGCCAATAAAAACATATGATTTTTAGCGATAAAGCAAAAGGTTACTTTTTTATTTTTCTGGGCATCGTAGCAAATGCTAACGTGTACATATTCAGCAAAGCTGCTCTTAATGAGCTGCATATAAGTCAGTTTGGCTTTTATTGGTTTGGTATTGCAATGCTCTGGAACAGCCTTTATGCTGCAAAAACCTGCAAATGGTCAACATTCCGTGACCTCAGAGCAAAAAACTATTTTTGGCTTTTTATGGTGGCTTTTTTTGAGCTGACCGGTGTTACCGCTTTTTTCAGCTCCATACAAATTATTGAAAACCCTGCGGTTGTTTCTTTTATTGGAAATACAGGGCCTTTTTTTACGGCTGTGCTCGGTTTTTTTCTCTTGAAAGAGAGATTTACGCGGATTGAAACAGGCGGAATGATATTGGTTTTAATAGGCGCTTCGATCATCAGTTACAAGGGCGAGACCTCTTTCCGGGATTTGTTTATTGACGGTGCTGAATTTGCGTTGCTGTCGGCTTTGTTGTTTGCTGTGAGTACAATAATTTCCAAGCAGCAAATCAAGCGACTTCCGCCACCACTGCAATCCCTGAGCCGCAATCTTATTTTGTTTGTTTTTGCTTTCGCGATGATACTTTCTTTCAATAAAGGCTTTGAAGTTTCGCAGAAAGCATTGCTGAACATTACCATAGGCTCTTTAGTGGGGCCTTTCCTCACTATTTTTGCCAAGTATAATGCGATGAAATATGCCGAAGCTTCGCGGATTTCCATTTTGGGTTCTACAAAAGGCCTTGTGGTTTTGCTGATTGCATTTATTTATTTTGGAAGCTTGCCGCTGATGCATCAGATATACGGCGGAATTGTAACAGTGGCAGGTGTTTTTCTTATATCTTTGGGGCGTAGTAAATTATTTACGTTCAAATCTAAAAAGCAAATTTCGTGATACATAAATGGATAGCTGTTTTTTTGCTTTTGGCTGGTGGGATTTTTTCCTCACAAGCCCAACAGGGTACTTGCATTGCTGAAGAAGAATTAGCCCTTGCCAATCAGCTTAATCAATTCCGTAAACAAAATGATTTAAACGTATTGCCTGTTTCTACGGCATTAAGTTATGTTGCCGACGTACATGTAAAAGACTTGTATTTGCATTATGATCCTTTTGGTGATTGTAACCTTTTATCCTGGTCTGACAGCGGACGATGGCAAGAGTGCTGCGTTAGCGGAGAGGATTATGTCTGTATGCACAGCAAGCCGGATGAGCTAACGCAATATAAGGGGAAAGGTTATGAGCTGGTTTATTATCAGAATACACAGGTAACATCAGGGTTGGCGTTTAATGGCTGGAAAGAAAATGCTTCAGCTAAATCCATGATACTTCAGCAAGGAAAATACGAAGATAAAAAATGGCAGGTTATTGGGGTAGCTCTATTTGACGGTTATGCCAGCGTATGGTTTGGCGAAGAACCTGATGGAGAAGGGGAGCCTCCACTTTGCAGTGAGCTGGAGCAAGTTAGCCAAAAACAGGAAGAAGATGCTGGCGAATCAAAACAGGAAAACATTAACGTGCCTGAATATTATATTATAGTTGCCAGCCATCGCCAGGAAGATGATGCATTGGAAGAACAAGAGAGATTATCTGACAAGTTTAATGCGATTGTTTTGCAGAGCGGAACGAATTTCAGGGTTGCTTTAGGCCCATTCAAGGGATACAGCAAAGCACAAAAGCAAAAAGAGTCCGTGGCAGATCAATACCCAAAATCCTGGATATTAAAGTCTGAACCCAACCGTTAAGAAGTTTTTCTCACTTTGAGCTGGGTGTTCGTGTAACCTGTAACTTTGATGCGCGTTCCTTTTTCTATGTATCCGGCATCCGAAAAAGCGTCATAGGTTTCATCATCAATTTCAATTTTCCCTGAAGGCCTGAGTGTTGTCAGTGCTTCTCCTTCTTTACCTATCACGCTGCTGTAGTTGTCATCCACGGAAGTGTAACCTTCTTCTTTGGCCTGGACAGAATCCAGGGCGAGGTGGCCGAATGTGTTGGTAGTAAAAAGCCGTTTCCCAAAATAAATGGAGCCAACCAATGAAAGCAGCATTGCGGTTATCACCGTAAAAAAGGCTTTTGCAAGGTTGTCGAGGTTTCCTAAAGTAAACCGGAATCCCTCATTATCTACCATGCTGAGGGTTAGACCAGTGATTACCAGCAAAACACCGGCTCCCCCGGCAATGCCAAATCCCGGCAAGGCAAATATTTCAATAGCTACAAGGATGACGCCGGCAATGAAAATCAGAATTTCCCAATTCGCTGCCAGTCCTTCGAGATATAGCGGCGCAAAATAGAGCAGAGCGGCAATCACAGAGGCAGCAGAAGGAAAGCCAAGTCCGGGGGTTTGAAGTTCGAAATAGAGCCCTCCTATGATGATCATGATTAAGATACCATTGACTACAGGGCTAATCAACCAACCGATGATTTTATCTGTGGTAGTAAGCTGTTGTTCGATGATGGTATAATTCTTTATGCCGTTTTTTTCCAGAATTTCTTTTATCGAGTTTCGTTCTCCCTCTGAAAAACCATGTTTTATAGCTTCTTTAGAAGTAAAAGTAATTACTTCTCCTTCTTCTGTGATGCCTTCAATCTCTATGCGTTCATCTACCATAGCTTCAGCTATTTCCGGGTCGCGCCCGTTGGATTCGGCTGTTGCCCGCATCGTAGACCGCATGTAAGACTGATATTTATCCGGCATTTGTTCGCCGCTTTGATTTACTACGGTAGCAGCCCCGATGTTGGAACCCGGCCGCATGTATATGCTGTCGCTGGAAATGGATATCAGTGCTCCGGCAGAAGCCGCATTGTTGTTTATGAAAGTATAAACCGGAATGGGAGATTGCATGATAGCTGTACGAATGGAGTCGGCGGATTCTACCATTCCACCGTAGGTGTTCATATCAATGATAATGAGCTCGGCATTCTTTTCGTGCGCTTCCTTCAAGGCTTTTTGAGTTTTGCGCCACACCGGAGGGGCTATCTGTTCTTTAATATCAAAAACATAAACAACAGGCTCCGCTTGCTTGCTGATGGAGTCTTGCTGCCCGAATAATGTGGATGTAAGAAATACTGATAAAAACCAGAAACTGATGAAAAACCTGATATTCATTTTCGATTGATTTTCCGGCGAAAGCCGATTTTTGTAATAACAAAGTTACATCATATTCTTGTTCAAAATATCCAGCATTTTATCATGAATTGCTCCGTTGCTGGCTACGATGCTGCTTCCGTCCTTGTAATTTGCTTCGCCTTTGAAATCGGTAACATGACCGCCTGCCTGTCTCACAATAAAAGCGCCTGCGGCAATATCCCATGCTTTGAGGCCATATTCGTAAAATGCTTCGTATCTTCCGCAGGCAACATAAGCCAAATCCACTGCGGCCGAGCCTAAACGGCGGATGCCGTGCGATTCTTCCAGAAACTGCTGAAGGACATCCATGTAATCTGATAGCTTGCGGTCTTTGTGATACGGGAATCCGGTGGCAATTAAGGAATCGGATAATGTTTTATTATCTGAAACCCTGATTTCCTTGTCGTTAAGAAAGGCGCCGCCTCCTTTCCATGCAAAGAAGCATTCGTCCAGGTTAGGTTCGTACACTACGCCTGATATTGTCTCATTTTTATGCCTGAGCGCTATGGAGATGCTGTAAAGTGGTACATTATGAATAAAGTTCGTTGTGCCGTCAAGTGGGTCTACAACCCACATGTACTCCTTTTTTTCATTGGCAGTATCCTCTTCCGTAAGGTATCCGGCCTCGGGAAATAAAGAGCGCAGTTTCTGAACGATGGTTTCTTCGGCTACTTTATCCACGTATGTAACAAAATTACTTTTGCCTTTTTCCTGAACGTCCTTGTCAGATACTTTTTTGATTTCATCTTTGATGGTCATGCCTATAGAGCGGGCAAGCTCTGTAACTTCTTTGGTCAAAATTCGCAGTTCAAAATCTTTCATCGCGGGTTTATTTGATTTATAGCTTTAACGCAATTACGCCTGTTTATGTTGTTATAAAAGTAACATTTTCATTGATGAGTTCAGTTTAAGAAGTTCGTAAGTTTCTAAGTTTGGAGGTTGTTTATCTGATTAACAACAATTTAACTATAAAAATATACTTCTCATAACATCCAGATAAAAGGCATATTATGTCATTCGGTTGAAAATACAGAGCCTTCTTAGACCAGCCTCATTGATACAATTATTACTTTAACCAGCATTTTTAAATCAGGATGTGAGTATTCTATATTCTTTGAAGTTTGCGAGTCATCGTTTTTCAGAACATATTTCAGGACAGATTAAGAGAAGTTTCTATTTTTGTCTGTGTTTAAGCAATGGATTATGACAGCAAAAAGCCTGACAGAAAAGCAAGCTAAATATGAAAAGCTAAAGCCGTTTTTCAGTGAAAACAAAGCACAGCTTTTTGAGCGTGTTATAGCTAACCGGACGCGCTATCTGACGGTATTGATGGAAAACATTTACCAGCCGCAAAACGCCAGCGCTGTATTGCGAACGTGCGATTTAACCGGCATTCAGGATGTGCATATTGTTGAAAATTACAATACATATGAGGTGAATCCGCAGGTTGCTTTAGGCGCAAGTAAGTGGCTAAATCTTTTTAAATACAATGAGAAGGCGTATAATACTTTGGATGCTTACGATGCTTTGAGAGCTGACGGTTATCGCATAGTAGCCACAACTCCTCACCGCGAAGGTGTTTCTCCGGAAGAACTGGATATCCATCGCGGAAAAATCGCATTGGTATTTGGAACAGAGCTTGAAGGCTTAACAGATACGGCCAAACAACAGGCTGACGAGTACGTAACCATTCCGATGTATGGATTTACAGAAAGCTTTAATATTTCGGTATCTGCAGCCTTGATTTTGCGAGAGCTATCAGAAAGAATGCGTAAAAGCAGCATTAAGTGGCAACTGTCAGACCATGAAAAAATTGATATCCTTATTGAATGGGCTTTGCAAGTTATCAACCGCAAGCACAGACATTTGAAAGACGATTTTATTGAAAGAGTGGATAAGGGTTAGTGATTTTAAATATCGATGATAAAACTGACAGACCGTTAGCAAATTATCAGCCAAACCTTCGTGTTTTTTGGCAAGAATCCACAAAAAACAAATAATAAAGGTAATTATTTAGCCGGCTTTAATAATCAGTGAAAATCAGTTCATTCTGCGTCATCAGAGCCTGTACCGAAACTTCGGTATCCTGTTGATTCTTATATTATTAACTTAGAAACATCTGAACTTATTAAACTGAACTCATTAAAAGTATATTCTGTATTGCATTACAGGCATAAATCCTAATTGATTCACCGTTTCAATCTGATTATCCGTCAGGTTAAAAGTCTGATAAAATGGATTGGTGTGTCCTGTAACGTTTTGGATATCAACGGCCCATTCCTGGGAAACGCGTGAGTTTTCCATACGAAAGGCAGCTCTGATATCCGCCCTGAAATAATCGCCGTATTGCTCTGAGAAAGCCTGCTCACTTTTATACACCGTTGTTTGTTCTTCAATGGATTCCTGAACGTCTACCGGGGTATAGCGTTTACCGCCTGCAGCCGTCACTTTAGCATCCACAACCAGCCACATCATTTTTTGCGCATCTTCTCCGCTTAGTTGCCACTCTTTCCCGGCCAGCAAATTAACAACATAATCATTATCAAAGGCTGTTGAGCGCTCTTTCTCATCGCTGGCCACATATTTCGACTCAAAAAGCGAAGCTGTCAGCAGGAAGTAGCTGCCGTTCTTCATAAACTGTTCCAGTGTCATCTCCAAACCATAATTTGTTCCGGTTCCGTTATTTTGCAGTGAATCGGGCATGGTAAAGGTCATGCTGGAAAGGTTCAGGGCTGAGTAGCTGCTTGGGGAGCTTTCTACAGGCACATCATACAAATCCTGGTAATAGGCCTCCAATTTCAGCCGCAGCTTCGGCATAATTGACCAGTCATAACCGGCTACGTAATGGTGTGCTTTGGAAAAATCCAGAAGATCATTCGTGCGAATATAAATGTCTGGAGCAATTTCTGAGCGTTGCATGTAATACTGCAGTGGCAGCATCTTGCTGTGTTGGCCGTATGCCAGGCTAAGCGTGTGCCCGGGATGCGCTTTCCAATGGATTCCAAAACGCGGTTCCAGGCTGTTTTGAGCGGTTAATTCAAGACCTGTATAATGCAATCCTGTATTGAATGTCAGCTCGTTAGTGGGTTTCCATTTCCAATGCACGAAAGATTGGTAGCGGCTTGTTGAGCCATCGCTGTCCAGCGCATCCCGGTAGTTTTCTTCATGGGTCTGCCATATGCGGTTAGTCAAATCATAGTTCATCAGTTTCAGGCTGCCGCCTATTCTAAATAAATGCTTGCGTCCTGCTTTATGAGTTAAAGTTGATTTGAAGGTTTCGTAATGGTTATTCAAATTTTGTTTAATAAAATCCTCAAAAATGTTGCCTTGCCGCGAAACAGAATCCAGTGTATTGTTTTGCCAGGCCGAGGAATAATTGATGATGGTTTCAAGCGAAGTTTTTTTCGAAAAACTCATGTTGTGTTTGGCGCCGATGGTAGCCATGCTGTTTTTATTATAGGTGTCAAAACTGCCGTCGCCATAAAACCCGTCATCATCACCGGCCGATTCGCTGTTGATAAATTCGATATGATTTCTTCCCCACACGCCGAAAAGCGTAAAAGTTCCCGATTTTTCAGTGGGATAATTTATATTGAAATTGGCGTCCTGGTAGTAAGGAATGGCAGTGCCAGTTCCAAAATCCATTCCAAGCTCGGACATAATGCTCAGCATTGAGTAGCGGTAATTTACCACATAAGAAGCTTTGTTTTCCCTGTCTAAAGGTCCTTCCGCACCAAACTCAAATCCGTTGAAGCCCATTTGCCCGGTAAATTCGTGTTGTTGGTAATTGCCGTGGCGCATGTGCAGGTCAAAAACCCCTGAGAAAGCATTCCCGTATTCAGAAGGAAATGCGCCGGTAATAAAGTCCGACCTGGAAAGCACGTTGTTATTGAGCATACTAACGGGTCCACCGGAAGCGCCCAGGGAGCCAAAGTGGTTTGGGTTTGGAATTTCTACGCCTTCAAGCATCCAAAGCAGTCCGTTAGGTGAGTTTCCGCGTATAACAATCCCGTTTTCCGCGTCGTTTGGTGAACCCACTCCGGCGTAGTTAGATGCCATGCGGGCTACGTCATTACGTGATCCGGCAAAGCGTTCGGTTTCTTCCTCAGTAAAGGCCCGGGCGCTGGTGGAGGTGAGTTCATTAACCGGTTGCTTTTTGCTTTTACGGCCTTTAATCTCAACCGTTTCCATCGAAATGGCCTTCTCTTCCAGCGCTATTTCAAGGATTTTTTCGCGTGTGGCTGATATGTAGATATTTTCCAGGTATTTGGTGTTGTAGCCTATGAAACTCACTTTTAGTGTAATTCTGCCGGCAGGTACTTCTTCCAAAGTAAAATACCCTTCATTATCAGTAGTTGTTCCAATCAGCGGGTCGGAGCCTACTACTACAATATTGGCTCCCGGAAGTGTAGATTGCGTAACGTTGTCAAAAACTTGTCCACGAATAGTCTGCGTGTGGTCCTGGGCGGATGTTGCTACTGTCAGCAAAAGAAAAACAAGGACTGCAAGTTTTTTTCTCATACTTTGTTTGTTTTTAATTTGAACGCAAAAATCCAAAGTTTCATTTTAGATTTCAAATAAAAAATGCTGAATACAAAAATACAATGCTGAAAGTTGCTTTTTTAGGGAGGAATGGAAAGTGGCTAAAAAGAGCTTTAGATGTACATCGCTTCCCAAATTTGGCTGAATTCAGCAACTTACCTTCCCAAATTCAGTAAAATTTGGGA
>JBNJGK010000010.1:33969-39518 GCA_051747665.1 Bacteroidota bacterium
CCATCGGGAGGGTGCCAGACTCATGGAAGCCTCTCTAAACATAAGGCAATGAAAACCCTATGAGAATAGCACCCACCCGATCGCTATCGGGATTCAAGTGGGTGGAACGTGAGGACAACAAACACCCTTCGCAGTGCGCTTCAGCGCACTTCTCTTCCACTCGATATCTCATTATGCCCGGTTTTGCATTTATATGGAAAGCGTAGCCAGTAATGCTGAAAAAAACAAAGTAAAAATTTGTAAATTTGTAGTTTAAAATTAAATCGTATGAAATCTGTAAATATCCAAATATCTGATTTTGAATTTAACCAGCTGGGGTTAGACAAAAATAATTTGTCACTCTCCGAGTTGATAGACATTATTGAAAAGAAAATAACAAAACAAACATTAGAAAGAAGTATTCAATTGGCATATAAATACGGACTGTCTAAAATGACAATGGATGAAATTAACGACGAAGTAAAAGCGTATAGGAATGCAAAAAATAATTCTTGATACAAACGTAATTATTTCTTCGCTCATCCAAAAAAACTATCCTTATCTAATTGTTGAGTATTGTGTTGAAGCAAACGCAATTGTGTGTATTTCAAATGCTTTGCTTGAAGAGTATTTAAAGGTTATAGACCGACCAAAATTTTCAAGATTCCCAGACTTCAAAACGAATGCTGATTTTTTAATAGCAAGGCTAAGTGAAATTTCAGAAAGCCATGAACCAAAAGGCAAGATAGATATTATTGAAGACGACCCAGACAACAGAGTTTTGGAATTGGCCAAAATTTCAGAGGCTGATTTTATAATCACTGGCAACACCAATGATTTCACAATGAAGACTTTTGGTAAAACAAAAATAGTAACCCCAAAAGAATATTGGGAAGAATATAAATTATAATCGAAAGAAGCATTTCGATCTATGGCTTATAATCGCAAAACAGTACCATCAAAAAATATTCAATTCCGGCTTTAGTCTTTATGAGCGTGTTTCAGAACCTTTTTCTACAAACATATGATGCCCTGGCATCAAGATAAAAAACGCTTAAGATCCATCACCCATGCCGATATTTATTAGCACCTCCCAAGGGAGAAGGCTTTTTCTCAAGGTTGTCTAAAAACCAGACGCTGACAGGTCTGTCGACGCTGTCAGGTCAAATTAGAAGGTTGATTGATAACCTTCTAGCGTGCGCAGCTCCTGAATGCGTTTAAATCAAACATGCCGCAAAATATTCGCTTTACAGCTATCAAAATCCTCATAGATATCCGTTAACCTTTTCAACTCCTGCTCATAAATGCTTCTTTTCTCTTCCAGTTTGCGTTCAAATTCATCATGGTTAAAAACCTTATCGTAGGTCTTGAGTTTTTTGTTAACCAGGTCATAATCAACTGGTATATTGTTCAAAAACAGCTCATTCAGGTCAAATACATCACGTGCTTTATACCGGGTTAAGACAGCTTTGATTTTTTCGGCAAGAATTTCTTCAGTATTGAGGGCTAATAAAAAGTAGTTGGAAAGATCAAAATATATGGGCCGGATTATTTTTTTAATCGGTGGGTTATAAACATCATTTTCCCGGAAATCAAAGCTTAGACGACATAATGATTGATTGCTGCCATTGTATAGAATTCCTTTGAAACGGATTTTAAAATTCATCCCAAATCGTGTTTCGTGAAAATCGATGACTTTTTCCTCAAAAATGTTCTCGAGATAAGAAATGATTTTTACGGGTTGCAAATCAAAATAGTTGAAATCCAAATCCTCTGAAAATCTTTTTATTCCATAACACTTTTGCAAACAGGTTCCACCTTTGAAATAAATCGTATTAAAATCTTTATACAAATGGGCCAGCACAAAATGCTGATAATAATCAAGCTCCAATTGCTCGAGGTTGTATCCGGTTTTTAGCTTATAAGATTGAAGTTCATGTTTTTCCATGATTACAGATTTTCATTTATTATCAGTTTCCATTTCTGATTCTTACTCCCGTCAGCTTTCAGGTTCATATTCAATCGATCATATTTTTTATTGATATTCACCTTATCAATCAATAATCCATTCTTTTCCAAAAGATACCCCACTCTTTTGTTTAATACGGGAGAATTAATTCTGTTAAGGTAGGTAACCAGCGATGCGGTATCAATACTATCCTTATGCGATTGTATAAACGCACTAATCTCAGAAAGATATACTTTGGATGAGAAGTAGGTGCAATCAATGATGGTTTTTTCAATATTTGATATGAAAACTTCGGTTTGACTAATTTTAACTTTCATAAAACCGAAGAAATTATTCTCTTTTACTTTATGAAAATTAACTTTAATATCTTTCACCACCTGATCTCTGAGGATATTTTTCGTAATCAGGTCGAGGTTGGTAAAGCGTTGTGTCGTGCTTCCATAATATTCCAAAGCAGAGTAAAGACCAATGTAGGTGTTCTGAAAAAGCTTTTGAAATAAATATTTGTTTTCAATCATTTTAACTGAATAATACTGGTTTTTCAAACGGACTATCTTTCCTTGTTTCTCCCACCTTGCCAGAGTATTGACCACAACAGACTTGCGCTGCCCTGTAATTTTCACCACATCATTTACGGTAAATATCTCAAAGTCATATTCGTCAAGAAAGCGATATAAAGTAAAAAAATCCATCTTAAGCTGTTTTCAGGAACAAAGATAAGAAACTTTTATAAACCTAAAATAAACGTTTATGTTTATTTATGGTGAACGAAAATATATAACTATTGTAATTCATAGAGTAAAACAACATTTCAAGATAACCTGAATCTATTGGCAGGCCTATCAGCATCTGATTTACAGGTTTATAAATTCCTATCTTAAATGTTTTCAATGGCTTTCCGGAAAGCGTTTCCGCGTTCCTCAAAGTTTTTATAACGGTCGTAGCTTGCGGCGGCAGGGGAGAGGAGGCATATTTTGCCGGCTGGCGTATTTTGATGTGCATGATTCACAATATCCTGCATATCATCCAGGGAAACGGTTTGCTGATTACCACTATAATGCTTCTGCATACGCTTTCCGGCTGGTCCGGTAAAAATCAGTTGTTTAATATCAGCGTTTTCCAGAAATTTTAGTAGGGAACTATAATCAATTCCGCGATCAAAACCTCCTAAAATCAAAGTGTGAGTATCAGGAAGCGTTTTTAGCGCCTGGAGCGTTGTTTCCGGAACGGTAGAGATGGCATCATTATAAAAAGCAACTCCATCTTTCACAGCTATACGTTCAAGGCGGTGGGGTAAACCGTTGAAAGTGCTTAATGCATCGGCAATCAAATCATCACGAATGCCCAGTTGTTTAGCTACAATAACTGCGGCCATTGCATTGAGCTGATTATGTTTACCCGGAAGCTTAAAATCGTGCAAGGCAAAATGCCTGGTTTCACCTTCGCCGGAATAAATAATTTCCTGGTTTTCAATCCACGCGTGAATGTCTTGTCCTTTATTCAGGGCAAAGCGGTAAACATGCGCCGGATAGTTTCCGCAGGCGTCCAGATTTCCGTTTAGGGTTTCCTCAGCATTTAAAACGGCCCGGTCATCGTTGTTTTGCCTTTGCAGGATGTTTCTTTTGGCCTCGAAATATTGCTCTTTGCTGCCAAAATGGTCTAAATGTTCTTCAAAAAGATTCATAAATACCGCGATATGTGGCGCTACATGGATGTGTTGCAACTGGTGCGCTGAAATTTCATGTACTATGGGAGCACGGCTGCTAATTTCTGAGTATTTGTCTAATGGGGGTGTGCCAATGTTTCCGATGAGCAAAGAATCGGGATATTGTTTTTGGATGATGCGATGTATCAGGCTGGCTGTAGTGCTCTTGCCTTTTGTTCCGGTTACACCAATGACTTGCTTGCGAAATTGCTGCAGAAAAATATCCGTTTGTGAGGTTATCAGGCTGTCTTTTGCCTCTTTGAAAGCTACGCCCGGCGATTTTATAATCACATCAAAATCAGTTGCATTATCGAGGTATTTTTCACCGGTAATCCATGAAACTTGCTCTAAGTGTTGATGCTGCTCTGGCAGACTGTCGTCCCGATCGGCAATAAAAATTTCCTTATCGGGAAAATGTTTGCGCAAAAACCGAAGCGTAGATTGTCCTTCCAATCCAAAACCCAGTATCAGGATGCTTTTATTTTGCCATGCTTGAAATATCATGATTGCTTTAGTTTTTGACTTATAATTTTATACAACACATCAGGAACATGATGAGTAAAACCCATTTTATGGGTCAATTGTTCTTTTTGATCCTGTCGTATTCCAAAATCAGGGGCATTATCAAGCAAAAACGGCCAGGGCTTATTCCACCGCAACTTGGTGATCTCAATAGCGGTTTGTACTTCATTGACCGTACCAACACATTCAAAAGGTTTTTCAGCGGCTATGCCTGTAAGTTGGTCGAAAAGCGGCTTTAGCGACGCGTCATTCAGCAGGTCCTTGCCAAAAATTTTGTGTTGCTTTTCGCGATCTAAAAACGGAGCCAGAATCAAACCCGTAAAAAGGCATTTGGAACATTCCCCGCACCACACGTTGTCTTTGCTCCCGCGGTTGCAGCTTTTAAAAGAAAAGTGGTGTTGGGGCATACTGGCAAATAATTTGCCTATTTGCAGCTCATTTAGCGGTCTTAAAAAGCTGAAATAGTTGATGTTTTTATCAAAGAAAGGTTTCAGGTAATTTCTGAAATCGTTTTCAAACTCATACGACTTGGAATACTGATGGTTTATGTTTGTGCCAGGAATAGTAGCTTCGTTGGCGCTGGATTCGTTGCTGAGGGCAATATTTTGGGCTCCTGTTAAAGCAGCCGTAAGTGATGTGACAAAAGCCAAAAGCGCCGAAAAAGGCGTGTGGCCATTGAGGAAACCTTCCTCATTGAGTTGCAGCATTCGTTCATCGAGTTGACGATTGATTTTTACCATCGACCGGGCCGGCATCTGGGCCTGCTCTATGGTTTCCAGAATGGCAGGACGCGGATTGACGGCTACAGGGATGATTTCGCGATGGCTTTCTTTCAACAGTTCCAGCGTTACAGCAGAGTCTTTTCCACCTCCTACCGGAACTAATATTTTATTTTCGGATGTTTTTGCTTCAGGTTTTGGCAGAGACCTTTTCCCTGTTTCGATGTTCATGAATTCATCAAGATGAGTCTGGATATTGTTTTGATAAAAAAATTCTCCCAATCCATTGAAATAAAGTTTTTTCCACCATGAAATCCGGTTCGCATCCAATTGGTAGGGCTTGACTAAAAACCTGGGCGGACATGCCGTTTTCCAGTAGCTGATAGCTTCCACCATTCCGATGTGAAAAGCAAACCAGTGCCAGGTAGCTTCATCCAATTGCTTAAAAGAAGCCATTTTGGGAATCATCAGCACAGGATAAAAATGCTCTTTTCCTGCCAAAGAAAAGTGAAAACGGACAGTATGCTGATACTTTTCTTCTGATACGTTAAAGGATTCAAAAGAAAAAAATGGGTACTTTTCGCGAAGTTGCTCGTATTTATTTTGATTGTCTGTCATAATTTTCAAGTTCGGCTATGCAAAGTAAATTAAATTA
>JBNJGK010000011.1:0-39233 GCA_051747665.1 Bacteroidota bacterium
AAATATACAACTTTTATTAAAATCGCAAAACGCGAACATGAGTGAAAATATTGGCTATATTGATTTTCAAGAAAATAATCACGATTGATCCGGTTTAAATCAAAGTCATATTAAGCCTAAAAACAAAGTTCATGTCATAACCTTACATTTTGCTACTTTTGTGACATGGAAACGAAATGCTTCTTCTCGCTTGAGGATTTTAACACGATGAGCAAATCTACACTCATCGATAATCTGGATATACTTTTTACTGAGCAGGGTGACGATTTTTTAAAGGCCGAAATGCCTGTCAATGACAAAACGATTCAGCCCTTTAAGATGTTACATGGCGGTGCAAACCTGGCTCTGGCTGAAACTTTGGGCGGCGCTTTATCGGCCATGGTTATGAACCCCGCTGAGTATTCAGTAAAAGGCATGGAAATCAACGCCAACCATGTCAGAAGCGTTCCTGAAGGCGATAAGGTCATAGCTACGGCTACGTTTCTGCACCGAGGCAAAAACAGCCATATTGTGCAGATTGCTATCCATGACGGACAGGGCAATTTGGTTTCCATTTCGAGGTTGACCAACTTCATTCAAAAAAAAGAGAACAACCATGAATGAAGATGTAGAATCGCTAATACAAAACAGCGTTGATGAAAATAAAGTTTTTGCGCTATGGCGGAAACCAGGCAGCTCTATAAAAGGCGTTGCTGCGAATTCTTATCAAAATGTTTTGTCAGCAAGCATTCCGTCTAAAACAGGATTTTTAATTGCTCCTTTCCGTGAAAATAACAACTACCCTCGCCTATTTATTCCTGCCGAAGTTTCTCTTCCGGATCAAAATCACCTGCTGCACCAGGTGCGCTCACATCCTTTTGAAAAGGCGACAACCCCGGACACTACAAGTAAACAGGAGTATGAGGGTTCATTTCGTACGATAAAACAAGCCATAAATGAGAATGCAACAAAAAAAGCAGTTCTATCCAAAACCCTTTTTTCAGAAGCCATAAGTCGATCAAAAGCCTCAGCATATTTTTTTGCATTAGAAAAAGCTTATCCTCACGCCATGGTTTACCTGTTGAATCTTCCGGGAAAAGGATGCTGGGCAGGAGCTACTCCGGAAATTTTGCTGACAAAAAAAGCTGGCGGTTATGAAACGGTTGCCCTGGCAGGAACGAAACCTGCTCAGGCAGACCTGAAATGGAGGGAAAAGGAAATACATGAGCAGGCTTTGGTGTCTGAATTCATCCAAAACACGCTGCAGGAAATGAACATACACCATTATAGGCAGGAAGGCCCTAATGACATTAAAGCCGGAAATGTAATGCACCTGAAAACTTCATTCTTCATCCCAAAAGAAAATATTAATGGCCGGGCAATGGAACTGGCTGAAAAATTGCACCCTACTCCGGCAGTTTGCGGACTGCCCAGAGAAGAATCATTGAAGTTGATTTCAGAAACAGAAACACATGACAGAGCCTATTATACCGGATTCTTAGGTGAGTTCGACCATAAGGAAAACAGCATGAACTTTTTCGTGAATTTAAGGTGTATGCAAATCTTTGATGAAGGGGCGCTGTTATACGTAGGCGGGGGAATAACAGCCGATTCTGATTTGGAAGAAGAATGGCAGGAAACCGAAGAAAAAAGCAAAACTTTACTCAACATTGCAAAGAAATAATAATATGTTTTCTGATAATGAAATGATAAGCAAACTTGTAGCGTTGCTGGCAGAAAAAGGGGTTCAGCATGCAGTCATATCACCGGGCTCACGCAATGCTCCTTTAATCAACTCGCTCACGTCGCACCCTGATATAGTCTGCCATAGCATTACCGATGAGCGTTCGGCAGGGTATTTTGCCCTGGGATTAAGCCTATCACTCAACGAACCTGTTGCCTTAACCTGCACTTCAGGAACAGCTACACTAAACTATGCGCCTGCCATCGCTGAGGCTTATTATCAACGTGTGCCTTTGATAGCGCTGACAGCAGACCGTCCCGAAGAGCTGATTGATCAGAGAGAAGGACAGGCCATCCGTCAGAAGAAAATCTATCACAACTTCATCAATTTTGAAGCTGCTTTACCCCAGGAACCTTATGATGAAGACCGCCTGTGGTACGGAGAAAGACTCATTGCAGAGGCGATCAATCAGGCCATAACTCCGGCCCGCGGGCCGGTACATCTTAATATCCCGCTAAGGGAACCGTTGTACGGTAAGCAGGAAAAGCTTTTGCCGGCAGGAAAGAACATCCGTATGCACCAGGTTGCCACAACGCTTCCGGAAAACGTGGTTTTAAAACTTGCATCATTGTGGAATTCCACTGAAAAAGTAATGATACTAACCGGCGTGCTTTCAGGGAATCATCATCTGCAAAATTTAATTAAAAAAGCAGCTCAACTTCCTAATACGATAGTACTCACAGAACGCACTTCCAACCTTTATGATGAAGAGTTTCATCACCACATTGATCGCTTACTGAATACCATTCCGCCAAATCATTCAGAAGAGTATGCTCCCGACTTGCTGATCACCATCGGCACAGATGTGGTTTCGAAGCAAATTAAGGCTTTCCTAAGAAAACACCGTCCCGAAAATCACTGGCACATTGATGAAGGAAAGCAGCACACCGACACCTATAAAAGTCTAACGGATGTAATCCCAACAAGCCCGGATATATTTATGGAAAACATTCTTCCGCACTTATATCCCGAAAAGGAAACTTCTTTTTCTAAAAAATGGGGCGATTTAGAGGACTGTGCGGAAAAAGTGCATAATGACTTCATGGCCGATGCAGAATGGTCAGATTTATTAGCTTTCAAAATATTAATGGCGGAAATCCCGGCCCCTTCTGTTCTTCATCTGGGCAACAGTACACCGGTTCGTTATTCCTTGCTTTTTCCTCCTCAAAAAAACATCCGGTATTTATCCAATCGCGGCACCAGCGGCATTGATGGTATTGTTTCCACCGCTGCCGGTTTCGCTACAGGCAGCAACGAAATCAATACAGTAATTACGGGAGATGTAAGCTTTTTTTATGACAGCAACGCAATGTGGAATACAAACCTGCCTTCTAATTTGCGCATCATCGTTATACATAACCAAGGTGGCAGCATTTTCAGAATTATTCCCGGACCTTCTGGCACGGGACAAATGGAAAAATTTTTCGAAACAAGGCAAACCTTTAACATCGAAAAGATGGCGGCTGTTTTTGACTTAAAATACTATTATTGTGATGAACAAACCGAATTAGAAGACGTTTTGAAGGAAATTTATAAACCGCATGAGCAAGCGGTGATTCTGGAAATCAAAACTCCGGGAGAAAAAAATGATAAAGTCTTAAAAGCATATTTTAACCGTTTAAAAACAGAATGATGGCAACAAAAAGAAACTGGCAGACCATTAAAGAATATGAGGATATTCGTTTTGAATTTTTTGAAGGTATCGCTAAGATCACCATAAACCGCCCCAAGGTGCGAAATGCTTTCCGCCCTCAAACGGTAAATGACATGATTGATGCCATGCACATCAGCCGTGAAAATAACGATATCAACATCGTGGTATTTACCGGAGAAGGTGACAAAGCCTTCTGTTCTGGTGGCGATCAAAATGTTAAAGGAAAAGGCGGTTATATTGGTGATGACAAGGTGCCACGCCTCAATGTGCTGGACTTGCAACGCATGATTCGTTCGCTTCCCAAACCCGTCATCGCTATGGTGAATGGCTATGCAATTGGCGGGGGACATGTCCTGCATGTAATGTGTGATTTGACGATTGCTTCTGAAAATGCCATTTTCGGGCAAACCGGACCTAAAGTAGGTAGTTTTGATGCCGGATTTGGTTCTTCATATCTTGCGCGTCATGTAGGTCAGAAAAAAGCCCGCGAAATCTGGTTCCTATGCCGCCAGTACTCCGCCAAAGAGGCTGAAGAGATGGGCATGGTCAACAAAGTGGTTCCGTTTGAGCAACTGGAAGATGAAGTGGTAGACTGGGCCAAAACCATGATGCAACGCTCACCTATGGCCCTGCGGATGATTAAAATGGGACTGAACGCTGAACTGGACGGCCAGGCCGGAATTCAAGAACTGGCTGGGAATTCTACCTTGTTGTATTACCTTACGGAAGAAGCTCAGGAAGGAAAAAATGCGTTTTTAGAAAAACGTGATCCGGATTTCCATAAATATCCTAAGTTTCCTTAGATGGAAGAACATCCGCAGAATCAAACAAAAAGGTATTCAACATCGTTTTATAACCTCATTTAAGGCAAAACATGAATGGTTTGCCTTTAATTAATATTTTAGCCACATGAAGAGGAACATCAAAAACTGGATTCAGGCTTTCAGATTGCACACTTTGCCGCTATCGCTCTCAAGTATAGTGCTTGGTAGTTTTCTGGCATATTACAGTGGTGATTTCAGTTGGATTGTTTTCGCTCTTGCCATGTTCACCACATTGTTGTTGCAAATCCTGTCGAACCTGGCTAATGATTATGGTGACTCTGAAAACGGAGTAGACGATGACAGCCGTATCGGACCGAAAAGATCGGTGCAAAGCGGCGCCATTACCGCAAAACAGATGAAGCGGATGGTGATTGCTGTTTCGGTGCTGTCGCTAATTTCAGGAAGCACTTTGGTGTATTTTGGTACGAAGGAAGTAAACTTTGTATATACCCTGTCATTTCTGCTTTTAGGGTTGATTGCGGTAGCCTCCGCCATAAAATATACTGTAGGAAAAAACCCTTACGGGTATCGTGGTTGGGGCGATTTGTTTGTCTTTGTCTTTTTCGGATGGGTTGCCGTAGGGGGCACATTTTACCTGCATACCAACACCCTTCCTGCGGATATCTTTTTGCCGGCCACTTCCGTGGGATTCCTCAGCGTTGGCGTACTAAACCTCAACAACCTGCGCGATCAAATCAGCGATGAAAATTCAGGAAAACGAACGATGGTCGTATTGATGGGGCCGAAAAGAGCAAAAATTTACCATATAGCGCTGCTTTCGGGCGCTGTTATTACAGGTTTTATTTTTTCCATTTTGCACTTCCATACACCATACCAGTTTCTTTACCTCATTACGCTTCCAATGCTCGTAAAGCATAGCCAGGCAGTACTGGAAAACACCATCCCAATAGAGCTTTATCCTGAACTAAAAAGATTATCGCTGATTACACTAGCCTTTGCATTTACCTTCGGTTTAGGAAACCTGATATAATTTTTACGGTTTTTTCCTTAGCAATTTTGTATTTTTGAGTTCAGTTTACTAAGTTCCTGAGTTTTTGTAAGTCAGTTATGAAAATTTAGCTAATTAAAGTGCCTGAACTAAACCGCAAGAGCTTATGCTTAAAGCCCATTACAAGAAATATACGCTAAGATTTAAACGCCCTGCCGGAACTTCGCGCGGGACGATGCTTGAAAAGGTGTCCTGGTTTGTTTTTCTGGAAGACACAGAACAGCCTGGAAAAAAAGCCATCGGCGAATGCAGCCCACTAAGAGGCTTAAGTTATGATGACGTTCCTGAATATGAAACGAAGCTGGCAAACGTTTGTGAAAACATTCATGATATAAAGCCTGATGATCTGAAGTCGTTTCCTTCCATCCGCTTTGGGATTGAAATGGCGCTGTGCGACCTCAACATTGATGGAGCTCAACTGCTTTTTCCTTCTCCATTTACCCGGGGCGAAAAACCCATGAAGATCAACGGGCTGATATGGATGGGTGATAAAGGCTTTATGCGGGAGCAGATTGACACAAAGCTGGCACAGGGTTTTGACTGTTTGAAACTAAAAATCGGCGCCATAGACTGGGCATCAGAACTGGCACTTCTCAGGCACATTCGTGCTGCTTACAGCAAAGACACGCTCGAAGTTCGGGTGGATGCTAACGGCGCTTTTGATGTAACCGAAGCCCCAGGGAAACTTTCAGAACTGGCAAGCTTAGGCATTCACAGCATAGAACAGCCCATAGAGCAGGGTCAGGAAGAAAATATGGCTCGTCTATGCCGCAACACACCCATACCCATCGCGCTTGATGAAGAGCTTATCGGAATTCATGAATGTGCTGATAAAACCAACCTTATCGAAACCATAAAACCGCAGTATATTATCCTGAAGCCCAGCTTAACCGGCGGTTTTGAAAGCAGCCGGGAATGGATTGACATTGCCGAACGCTATGAGGCAGGATGGTGGGTTACCAGCGCGCTTGAGTCGAATATAGGCCTCAATGCCATTGCACAATGGACCTTTACTTTAGGTAATCGCATGCCACAGGGCCTGGGAACGGGACAGCTTTACACGAATAACTTTCCATCTCCGCTTGAAATTAAAAACGGACACATATGGCATTACCCGCAGAAAGCCTGGGAAATTCATCTGTAAAAACTGATGCTTATGAATTATGATTCGCTCACCATCAATGGAAAAAAATACAGCCCGAAAGAATTACTTGAAAAAGGGCGTTACACAGTCTTAGACTACCGCCAACCTGAATGGGTGCACGATTTTTATGAGTTTGTGCTCGACTGGCTGGAGCGTGATGAAATTGAGGTGACCACTTCCGGGACTACAGGAACGCCGCAAACCCTTGCTTTTCCTAAAAAGGCATTCATTGAGTCCGCAAAGCGAACCATTTCGTTTTTTAACCTTCAGCCGGATGATAACGTTTTGCTGTGCCTGCCAGCCAAATACATCGCCGGTAAAATGATGATTGCAAGAGCTTTTACCGGTCAGCTTAACCTCATCCTAGCCGAACCCTCATCGGATCCGTGGCAGGATTTGACGGAAACCATCCGGTTTGTACCCCTTGTCCCGCTGCAACTGCGTAATCTACTCAACTATCCGGAAAAGCTGAAAAATACAGACATCATACTGGCAGGCGGCGCTCCTTTAGACACAAAACTGGAGCGACAAATAAAAAAGATTGATCCTACGGTTTTTCAGAGTTTTGGTATGACCGAAACCCTTACGCATGTAGCTCTAAAAAGAGTTAATGGCGAGCAACCTTCACCATATTACAGGGCTTTAGAAGGCGTTTGGTTTGAAACAGATGCTGAAAAACGGCTCATTATTCACAGTTCATTTTTTGATGAGCCTGTTTACACGAATGATGTGGTTTCCTTGCAGGATGAAAAACATTTTTTGTGGCATGGAAGGTATGATTCTGTAATCAATACCGGCGGGCTAAAAGTATTTCCCGAGGATGTAGAGCAAAAAATCAGCAGCCTGATCTACCGGCGCTTTATTATCGGCGGTTTGCCCGATGAGGTTTTAGGCGAAAAAATAGTACTCATCATTGAGGGCAAACCTATGGAAGATTCCTGTCTTGAGTCGCTTCACAACCGCATCCGAATGAAGGTAGAGAAGCACCAGGCTCCTAAAGAGATTCGTTTTGCAGCAACATTCCCCGAAACGGCCAGTGGTAAAATCAAACGCAAAGAGATAATAGAGAATATTTTGGATGGTTAGGCTATTATCAATTACCAAAGTTTCCCGTTTCTTGTAGAATCTTGAATTTTAATGTTTTAACAACAAGCATTTTCTTAGTAAATGTTTGATCCCTTGTTTCTTAGTGGCCTTTTAGGACTATTGCTACCAAAAAAAATCCACGCAGAGCCAGATTAATCCCATTCTCTGCGAACTCCGCGATCTTTTCTTTGCGGTCTTTGCGTGAAAAAAAGAAGAATGAACGTAGAGAATACAATACGGGCAAATATCGGTCAAAGCCGTAAAACTCATACGCTTTAATCTGAAATTTAACGTTTCAAATAAGAAACAATCTAGTCTATATTTCTAACTAACGTATAAGAAAATCTTCTTTAGTTGAACGGTCTCTTCCTAAAGCTTTATGTATTCGTTTTCAAACTCAAAAGTCCGTTATTCTATATCATATACTGGTTTTGAGATTTGTAAATTATTGTTTGTTGTAGCTTTTCCACGTTGGGTTTCTCTGAAATATCCTTACTTTTACTTTCTTCAAATCACAAAAACATAATGCAGATAATTGATTTAATCGAAATGCATCCGGGTGTGGAAAACGCCCGAAAGCTGGCAGAGATAGCCTGGAAAAGCCCTTCAACCCTGGAAGAGCTATGGCAGTTAACCTATCATGAAAGACCTTACATTTCGCGTGTGGCAGCCTGGGCTATTGAGTATTGTTTTCTGGAACATCCTGAAAAAGTAAAACCCTATATTCCTTCCATGATCACAAGACTGCCTGAGCTGACTACCAATTCACTGCGGCGACATTTTTTAAAAATGATTTGGCTCGGTGGTTTTGATGAGGATAACCATGGCGTTTTAGCACATATTTGTTTTGAATGGCTTGCAGAAGCTGAAAAGCCGGTAGCTGTAAAAATGTTTTCCATGCAGATTTTATATGAGATTTCTGAATCCGAACCCGATTTGAAACCCGAGCTGGCAGCGCTCATTGAGCATCAGTTACCCAATGCCACACCCGGATTTAAAAATGCCGGCTCAAAAACTTTGAGGAAGTTATATCAAAAAATAAAATAGGTGTCTCAGGCAAAATCGCTTCTTTGGTATTTCGTTGAAAACGTGAAACAAATACCTGTAAATTCCCGTAAAAATTGTAAATTTCACCAAAATTGAAATTATGGCAGAATCCTCAAAATCTAAACTTTGGTATTTTGAAAACTTCAATATCCTGAAGGCGATGTCTGATAAGGAAATGCATGAGATCAACAACAAGTCTACGATGAAGCATACGAAGCCATCAGAAAGCATTTATCTTCCGGGTGATACTTCTCATTCAATTTACTTTTTAAAAGAAGGCAAGGTAAAAATCTCTTCTTTTTCCGATGAAGGAAAAGAGCTAACCCACGCCATTTTAGGGCCAGGAGAGTTGTTTGGCGAGCAGGCCATTACGGGGGATAAAATTCAGGAACAAAGGGCTGAGTCTACTGAAGATGCTGTGATTTGCAGCATAAGCGTGCAGGAGTTCCAGCAATTTCTGGAGCAGAATCCGCAGTTAAATCTAAACGTGACAAAATTAATTGGGTTCCGCCTTAAAAAAGTGCGTTCCAGACTTGAGGCCTTATGGTTCAAAAAAGCTCCTGATCGCGTTAAGCAAGTACTGAAAGACCTGGCCGAAGAACACGGGCGGCAGGTTGGAGATGAAATCGCGATTGAACTTAAGCTTACACATCAAGACTTGGCGAATTTATCCGCTACTACACGGCAAACCGTTACTACCGTCATGAATAAAATGGAAAAAGAAAACTTACTTACATACGATCGTAAGCGCATACTGCTGCATGAACCCGACAAGCTATAAAAAAGCCCGCAGGAAGATTATTCCTGAGGGCCATAAAAACCAAATTAAACAACCCGCTATTGATTCGATTTCTTTATCAGATAATCCAGGCTGTATTTTCCTGCTCCATAGCTTAGCAATACAAACAGCATGAGTAAATAATAAAGGGGGATTTCAAACCCATTATCACCAGCAGCAAATCCATTTCCAATGTGTACTGTGAAAATAGCTACTATCATCGTAAATATCAGCGGGATGGAAATGACGCGTGTTCCCAGACCCAAAAAAAGCAAAATAACACCCGCAGCTTCTGCTGTTCCTGCAAGGTATGCATTAAGTAAGGGCAGCGGATAATTCATGCTTTCAAACCATTGGGCAATGCCTTCCATGTTTTTCCATTTGTTAACGGCAGGCATATAAAAGCCATACGCCAGTATGAGTCTTAAAAATAGCAGGGCAAGATCGTTGAGCCCGTTAATCTTCTCAAAGTAAAACTGAATTTTTTTAATCATTTTCTTTATTTTTTGTTGTTAATTTATTTTCTCACAAAACCACTAACAGCCTGCTGCTTAACCATATCCCGGATAAACTCATTGAGATATTTTTTAAGCTTACCGTTTTGAGCAAGCTGAAACTGTTCGGAACATTCTTTTATAAGCATTTCTTTCGTCAAAGGTTGTTCAGCAAGGAGGCTGAATGCATATGCATAGAGCGGGGATAGGTCTAAAAACTTCACATTTCCTGATTCAGGTTCCCGGTATATAAACACGTAATAGGTTCCGGGCTTTTGTAAAGCTTTTTTGAGCGCTGTAAGGTGCAAGGGATACTGCATCTGCACCAGGCGATGCTCCGGGTTCAGCACGATGAAATCCGTATCTTCAATTTCTTCTTTGGTTTTTGTGCCTTCAGGAAGCTCAACATCCTCCATGGTATGTACTTCAATTTCAAGCCACTCAAAATAGAGCAGTTCAGCTAAAAAAGGATATGTCTCTTTCAGCGAAATGTCATTATCATTAACATAACTGAAAAATTCGAAGGGCATTTGCCATAGTAACGGTGTTGTACTGGTATGATTCGCAAAAAAGCTGTCTACTAAATCAAGCCATTCCTGCTCTGTTAAAAACTCCAGCGTAATAGGAAAGGCCTGCTCCAAAGCATTATTCACCGCATTAAACGATAACCTCCTGTAATGCTTCATCCTTTCACCTGACGCACCGGGAATAACCACATTCTGGCCGGTTCTGCAATATTCTGCAAACCGGTTTTGCAAACTTTCGGTATGATCACTTAACCATTTCATGATTTGTCCTCCAGGCTTTTTCCGTGATGTTTCTAAGGTTATTCATTTCATGCTGCAACTCATTCAATTCAGGGAAGTTAAAGTCGCGCTCCAGCAACACCGGCACTTCCTTCATCCGGTTTACCGTAAACCGAAACAGTTCATAAACCGGATCAATAATGGCTTCGCCGTGCGTATCAATAATAAGGTCAGGTTCTACCTGATGATGTCCTGCCATATGGATATAAGCCACGCGGTGGAGCGGAAGCTTTCGGATATGCTCTTTGGCATCATACTTATGATTAAAAGCATTTACATAAACGTTGTTTACATCCAGCAGGAGGTCGCAGTCTGCTTCTTCTACGATGCTTTTTATAAACTCGGCTTCATCCATTTCAGCATCCACTTCGGTGTAATACGACACATTCTCGATGGCTATTCTTCTTCCCAGCAAATCCTGTGCTTCACGAATCCGCCGGGATACATGCTTAACCGCATCCTCGCGGAAGGGTATAGGCAGCAAATCATAAACGTGCGCATTTTGGGTTTTTGTGTAGCTCAGATGCTCTGAAAAAAGCTGCACATCATGTTCTTTTAAAAAGCTACTCAAGTCTTTTATGAAATCATAATCAAGCTCTTCAGGGCTTCCCAGCGAAAGCGAGAGCCCATGACATGTTACCGGATACCTTTCAGTAACTTGCCTGAGCTTTTTACCCCACAGGCCGCCCATTTTCATCCAGTTTTCCGGGGCCAGTTCTACAAAGTCAGGTTGTAGCTCCTGCTGCTGAATCAATTCATCAACAAATTCTCTCCGTAATCCAATTCCAATTTTTGTATTCATAATCATCTTGCGTTTTAAACTGGTTCAAAAATACTTTGAACAGGATCTGAAAACTGTCAGCAAGATGACATATAGGTTGGTTTGTTTCAGAAAGTGGGTTCTGAAGGAAAGCTGATTGATTTTGTGGGTTGGGTTGTCTTTTTGATTCTGTGAATTTTAAATCGAAAACAAAAAAGAAGGCACCCTGTTTTTGCAGGAGCACCTTCTGAAATATAGAAAATTGGTTGTTAAAAAGTCCGATTAATAACTTCAAAAATTATACTTCAAATGCATCTGGAACCTCATATTGTCTGCCGTTTCAGTATCGACAACTTCTCCGTTAGATTCAACGGTTCCGTAAGCCGCTGCATTATAACTCACTTCGCCCATAATCAGGAACTTTTCCACCTTTAGGGTAATCCGCGGAGCAATGCGATAGGTATAATCAATATTACTTCCTCGTCCGTATAGGTTTACTTCATTTCCTGCTTCCGGGTTATCGGTTAAACCCATGTTTTGCGAATACCCACCAAAAACGGAGTAGGTCATACGGCCTTTTTCATAGAGCCATTCGGTCCATACAGAAGCTGTTTCATTGTTGCTGTAGGTAATGCGGTCTGTTTGGTTACTGATAAACTCGGCATAACCGCCCATCATCAGAAAGTTATACATGTTTTGTCCGTAAAGCCCCTGCACTTTGGCTGTGAGTTTCGACCAGTCTTTACGGATGTAGGCGTTGCCCTGCCAGGAGCCAAGCGTTTCTTCCAGCTTTAAACCCTGCAGGTCCTGTTTTCTGGGCAGTATCTCTTTATATCCGGCCACCAGTCCAAGTATCCAGCCATCGTTTTGGTATTCCAGGTGCAAGTCAAACTCAGGCAACCCTGAATTGCGGAGATAGTCGGGTGAAGTTCCCACAGGACCGGGACTGGAAAAATCGCGTTGTGTTAATGCTATCAGGCTTCCCGAAAACTTTTCTGAGAGCTCAAACCCAAACCTTATCTGCGGGTTCCGGGAAAGTATCGCAAAAGGGACTCCTCCACCCCAGGCAGCCACCTCCGGATAACAGCTTGCCACAAACATCGGATGCCAGTATTGTCCGGCCATTATAGAGGTTTTCGCCCAATCCAGCTTTAAAATGGCATGGCGCAACCTCATCATGCTCATCACTGAATTGGAGTTTCCCACAAAATCGGTTTCTATCAGCGCACTGGATTGTGCTCCCAGCATCTCCGGACCGGCCACCCTGGTTCGTAAGCGACTGTGGATGCCAAACATATTGAAACTGGATTGCCCGTTCAAGTCAGCCCCATTGGCATCTTCATCCACGGGAGAAGGGAAGAGCAATACGTCTCCTTCACGCGCTGATACGGTTTGCCGGGTATCAAAAATACTCTCCGACGAAATAAATCCACTTATGGTTACGTCATACTTGCTTTCATTCTGGCCTATCAAAAGGCCGGGAAGAAAAACGAGCAAAATAATTATTCTTAAAAATTTCATAGTTGATTTCATTGGTTTATGGTTTCTGAGACTTGATCGCGAAATCTATCGGGATTGGCTTTTTCCTTCCTGGGAACGGTGACTTTGTCTACCAAATAAAGAATCGATTTGTATGAGATATCGCTGTGTGACGAAAGTCCGATTTCGCAAGTGCGGCTGGTAGAATATCCGTTTTTCACTTCCTCCGGAATTTGCTCTTTGAGATGCCTGAGGCCATGATCGTTTAGCTCGGGGTGTGTAAATCCGCGATCGCCTGCAAATCCGCAGCAATTCGTTTCCGGCTTCACCACTTTTGTGGCACACATTCCGGCAAGTTCATCCAGTTTTTCATCCACACCCATTTTCTTGGCACTGCATACGGCAAAAACGCTTACCGTTTCATCTACCGGCTGGAACTGCAGTTTCGGAGCCAGATACTCCAGCGTGAATTCTATCGGTTCATACAATTTAAGCCTGGGCTGCATATTTTCGCGCATGGTAAACAGGCAGGGGCTCATATCGCAAAGTATCGGATACTTGCCTCCTTCGCTGGCTTCATAAAGAGCGCGCTCCAGGTCATCCGACTTTTTCTTACCCTCTTCTTTAAATCCTTTGCTGGAATAAGCCATTCCACAGCATTGATTGGACAGGTTTTCCGGATAGATGATCTCAAACCCGGATTTCTTCAGAAGTTGTTTCACTTTTTCGGTGAGCGGTACTTTTTCATCATAATCTTTTGAAATTCCCATCGACTGGTTAATGCAGGAAGGAAAATAAACAACCTTGTCGGGATTTTCCTCTCTGACAGGCTCAGGCCTGACCTTAGGAGCGCCTTTCGGGAAATATTTATTCCACTGGGGTATCTTATTTCCTGATAATTTACGCATTCCACCTGCAATGGCTCCCATTGCTCCGGAGCCCAGAATCGAATGGAAAGCATTCACCATATTCAGTCCGGATCTGGCATACATTGTAACCTTATCCATACGCGGAGCCAGGTAAGCCGCCATTTTCTTATCACGCGAAGTGTGGGATACATGACGGAGATCTTTAACAAGATCGCCGGTATTGATATCCACCGGACAGCTTATCGCACACAATCCATCGGTAGCGCATGTCTGCAACGATTGATAATCGTATTCATTGACCAGCGAAGCCAGAATGTGAGGCTGTTCACCGGATTTTTTGAGTCGCTGAATCTCCCGGTAAACCGTGATCCGCTGACGCGGTGACATGGTAAGCTCATGAGAAACACATGCCGGCTCGCAGAATCCACATTCCGTGCACTTGTCAATCAGTTCATGAGCCGCGGGCATGGGTTTTAGATTCTTGGTATGAATCTGCGGATCATTATTCAAAATGACACCCGGATTAAGCATGTCCTGCGGATCAAAAATGGCCTTCACCCGCTTCATCATCTCGTAAGCATCCGATCCCCATTCCTGTTCTACGAAAGGAGCCATATTCCGTCCGGTTCCGTGCTCTGCTTTCAGTGCACCATCATATTTTTCCGTTACGAGTATCGCCAGCTCATCCATAAACGCCTTGTAGCGCTCCAGCTCTTTCTCATCATTAAAATCCTGGTTGAAGACAAAGTGCAGGTTGCCTTCCAGGGCATGCCCGAAAATAACGGCTTCATGATATTCATATTTTGAAAAAAGCTCTTGAAGATCCAGCGTAGCCTCAGCCAGTTGAGGAACCGGAAAAGCCACATCTTCGATAATCACCGTCGTGCCTGTTTCCCGCATGGCTCCCACTGAAGGGAATAGTCCTTTACGGATTTTCCAAAGCTTGGCATATTCGGCAGGCTTGTCTGTAAACGTTATCGGGATTTCATTGGGGATGTCTTTAATGGCCTTTTTAATCTGCTCAATCTGCAAATCAAGTTTTTCCCTGTCATTGGATGTCGTTTCAACCAGAATGGAAGAGGCTCCCTCAGACAAGTCTTTCAGGTAATCCGGAACCCCATCAGCATCCTCCATAGATTTAAGCCCTGCACGGTCGATAAGCTCCACAGCAAGCACCGGCTCACTCTTCAGTCGTGAAACTGCCCGGCAGGCTTTTTCGATATCCGGGAAAGTCATCAGGGAACTTGCCTTATACTTTTGGTCGTCTACGGTTTTGTAGGTGATCTCAGCAATAAACCCAAGCGTTCCCTCCGAACCAATCATCAGGTGTTGCAAAATTTCAAACGGATCATCAAAATCAATCAGGGCATTCAGGCTATAGCCTGTGGTATTTTTCATCTTGAATTTGTGAGCAATCCGCTCAGAAAGCGTTTGATTCGCTTTAATATCTACGGAGAGTTGCTTTAATTCATCCAGCAAATCTCCATGCGATTGCTCAAACGCCTTTTTACTGTTTTCATCTCCTGTATCCAGCAAGGTTCCGTCTTTCAGAATTACCTTCATACTGTCAATAGTCTGATAGGAGTTTTCGGCTGTACCGCAACACATACCGCTTGCATTGTTAGCTGCGATGCCGCCAATCATGGCTGCATTAATAGATGCCGGGTCAGGCCCGATCTTTCTGAGGTAAGGTTTCAGCACATTATTGGCATGGGCGCCGATAACGCCAGGCTGCAGGCGGATTTTCCTTCCGTCATCCAAAATATGATGCTGCTTCCAGTCATTTCCGGCTACTACGAGCACAGAGTCAGTAATCGCTTGTCCTGACAAACTGGTTCCTGCAGCGCGAAAAGTTACCGGGATTGACGCTTTATCGCATTCCGAAAGAATGTAAGATACCTCTTCCGCGTTCCGGGCTTTAACCACAATTTTAGGAATAAGCCGGTAAAAACTTGCATCGGTTCCAAAAGACAGCGTCTGCAAAGGATCGGTTAGCAACCTGGATTCATCAATTTGCATCGAAAACCGGTTGTATATTTTTTGATATTTTTCTGGTAAATTTTTCATTGTTCTAAGAAATTAAAGGTTCAAAACCGGAATAAATTAAAATACCCACAATAAGCGTTATCAGCAGATAATAGATAAAGGCAGGCAAGGCATTGATTCGGATAATTTTTCCTTCTGCCCCAATACATCCCACTGTAGCTGCTACGGCCACCACGTTGTTTACACAAATCATGTTTCCTATGCCAGCGCCTATACCCTGCATTGAGGTGATAAGCACTTGTGAAAAACCAAGGATTGTGGCTGTTTCAAACTGGAATGACATAAAAAGAATGTTTGAAACGGTAGCTGATCCCGACATAAAAGAGCCTAAAGCTCCTATGATCGTAGCAAAAAACGGATATGCCTGCCCGGATAGACCTGCTGCTGCTTCCGCCATTTCCGTAAGCATGCTGTCCATGCCGTTGTTGTTCACCCCCGAATTCAGCATAAGCTGCACCATACCAACCCCTGCAAAGAGCGCGATAGCCGCTCCACTGATCTGTTTAAACGTAAGCTTCCAGGCTTTCTTCACATCTTTCAGAGGCATTTTGTGCATAAAATGAGTTATCAGCGCTACCAGCACAAACGGGATTGTTCCCGGCAGGTAAGCCCATTTCAGGGCATAAGTCAACCCGGAGATATTCGCTACATTATTAAAAGTTAATGTCTGATCTACCAGGAATTCTTTTATCCCGAAAGTAGGAATGCGCGTTATCACAAGAATAACAGCAATCAAAAGGTAAGGAGACCATGCTTTTAACAGCGACATTTTTGCTTGTCCGGTGCTTCCGGTATCAATGTTGGAGCGCCAGATTTTTGGCCAGGCACTCTCTTCCGGGAAATCCCATTTCTTTTTAGGAACAAGAAATCCTCTTTTGGCGGCAAATATGATAATACCCAGCCCGATAAAGGCTCCCACGAGTGAAGGAAGTTCAGGACCAAAAATGGTAGCTATAAGTACATAAGGTATCATAAAGGCCAGTCCGGCAAATATGGCAAAAGGAGCTGCTGCCAGTGCAGGTTTTATGGATTTGGTTTTCCCGAAAATGCGGGTCATAATAGCCAATCCGAGCAGCGGAATGAAAATGCCTGCTATTGCATTAGGAATAGCTATCCACTGGGTAAGCGACATCATGAAAGAATCAGGAGCTACACCCAGTGTTTCGATGTTGGAATCCAGAGTGCTCATGGCACCGAATATCGGTGTGCCCACCGCGCCAAAGGGCACAGGCACGCTGTTAAAGATTAAGGCTACCAGCGCGGCAGCTAAGGGAGGAAAGCCTAAACCCACCAGTAAAGGCCCGGCTAATGCGGCAGGAGTGCCAAAGCCCGCGGCTCCCTCAATGAAAGCACCAAACATAAACCCGATGATAATGGCCTGAATCCGCCTGTCGGTGGTTATACCGCTAAAGCCATTGTTAATGGTGGTCATTGCTCCTGAAAGTTTCAGCGTGTTGAGAATAAGGATAGCACCAAAAATGATAATCAGAATATCGATGGCTTTCAGAAAGCCGAAGAATGTGTATCCCAGCACGTGTTGGATCGTCATATCCCAGTGAAAAAATGCAACGCCTATTGCCAGGAGTAAAGCGAGGGGCAAGGCTTTCTTGGCCGGCCAGTTAAAGCCTGCCATTAAAATAATGGTGACAAGAATTGGTAAAAAAGCTAATAATGCACTCATAGTATGTAGTTTTAGTTTCGTTTCAGTGCATTATACCAGTCAACAGAAGTGCCAAAAGAAAGGCTGAATTGTTATTTATAACGGTTATAATTATTGTGTATTGATAAACAATGTTTTAACCATAAAAGAAAATGGATTTATCTCATTAATCTATTGATAATTAGGTGTTCCAAATGGATCGTTTGTTCAAATTGTACCGCTCCAAATGGATCAGGTGGGCGAAATGGATCAGTTTTTACAGCTTTCGCAGGCGACTTCTCAAAGCGCTGCGCGATATCCCCAGGTACTCTGCTACCTTTGTTTTATTTCCTTCAAATTTTTCCAATGCTTTGGATACGATTTCCTTCTCCAGGTAATCGATAGGAAGATGATCCTCCGGGAGTTTAATCTTGCCCAACTCCAAAGGATTGCCTGGTTGATGAGGTATTTCCATATCCTGCCTGGTAAGATAACTTAAATGATGTCCTTTTACAGATTCTTCGTTGTAGAGCAAAACAATTCGTTCTATGGTATTCTGCAGCTCCCTGACATTTCCGGGCCAATCATAGTCCAGCAATACTTTTCTTGCATCCGCATCTATAAATTTAAAAGCCTTTTTTCGTTTGATGGCGTACTTTTCAAGAAACATCTGCGCAAGCGGGATAATTTCATCTTTTCTGTCACTGAGTGGGGGGATTTTTATCTGACCCAGGTTAAGCCGGAAATAGAGGTCATTCCTGAATTCGTCGTTGTCTACCATTTTCTTCAGGTCGCGGTTGGTAGCAAATACAAAGCGTACGTCGAGTTTAATGGGCTTACTGCCTCCCACGCGGTAAATCTCGCGTTCCTGCAGAGCGCGTAGTAGCTTAGGCTGAAATTCTTTAGGCATTTCGCTGATTTCATCCATAAAGATAGTTCCGCCTTGCGCCAGCTCCAGCTTGCCTGCCGCTCCGTTTTTCCGCGCACCGGTGAAAGCCCCTTCGGCATATCCAAACAATTCACTCTCAAAAAGGTGCGGAGCGATAGCCGCGCAATTTACCGGCACAAAGGGACGATTGCTTTCTCCCCCTGTTCCATGATGAAGTATGCGGGCAACAATTTCTTTTCCGGTACCTGTTTCTCCCTGTATGATAACCGGGACATCCCTTTCGTGATGATATTTTTCAGACAAATCGACCACATTTTGCATGGAAGAAGAGAATATCCCGACGCCGCCGGTTTGGGTCACCTGCCTCAGTGTAGATTGCAGGGAGTAAAGCTTTGCATCTTCCTCCTTCAACTGCTCATCTGTATTGCGAACAGTATCCCGGAGTTTTACGTTTTCAGATTTCAGCCGGTTGAATTTTTCTATCCGCTCAAGGGTCATCGCCAGCTCTTCGATATTCACGGGCTTTAAGAGGTAATCTGCTGCGCCTGCCCTCAAAGCTTCTATCGATGATTCCATATCACCGAATCCAGTCATAATGATCACCTCGGTTTCGGCATTCATCGCTTTTATCTCTTTCATCAGTGTGATCCCGCTTTTCCCGGGCATCTTCATATCTGTTACTACCACATCCGGACTACCGGCATTGTATTTTTCCAAAGCCTCTTCCCCTGAAGCTGCTGCTTCGATCTCATAGCTCATCTGCTCTTGAATAAACTGAGCGATTGAGTCCAGGCTGAGTTTGTCATCGTCAACGATTAAAACTTTCACTTTTCTTCCTTCTTTTTGGTTTTACAAATTGTAATGGTAAAGGTAACGCCGCCCAGGCGGTTGTTTTCATAGGTAACACTCCCCTTCAGCCTGTCCACGAACGTTTTAACAATGGCCAGGCCTAATCCCGTTCCCTTATCGCCTTTCTTAGTGGAATAAAACGGATCAAACAGCTTATCTCCAAGCCCCGGGTCAATTCCTGACGCATTATCACTTACAGCAATTTCAGCACAATCCTCTTTCGAGCGTGTTGAAATAATTATACGTTTGTCTTTAGCGTCCTTATTATCAAGAGCATGTACTGAGTTGACCACCAAATTGATTATTATCTGCTCTATTTGGATAAAGCTGGCATGAACCATAATTTCCTCATCAGGTATATCCAGCACGCTTTTGATTCCGTGATCGAAAATTTGTCTTTCTACCAGGGAGTGGGCATTTTTTACTGCTTTGGTCAGGTCTACCTCTTTATTCTTATCCCGCGCATGCGGGGCAACCCAAAATTCCCGCATATGCCTGATGATTTCATCGATGCGAGCCACACCTTTAAGCAGTGTTTCCAGCTTATTCCTAACAATATCGGGGAGTTGACCTTCATTTTTTCGATCCCAGTACTTGATGCTGTCGACAGTAACGCGTAATGCGTTTAATGGCTGGTTGATCTCATGCGTAATGCCCGAGGCAATGACTCCAACGGAAGCCAGTCGCGAGGACTTTTCAACCATACGAATCGCCTTAACATGCTTTTTCTCTGCTTCCAGATGTTTATTCATCTGGATGTTTCGTTCCCATGCATTGGCAATCATCCTTACAATTGTAGCGATTTCCTCCAGTTCGCTTTTTTTCCAATAATAGCGATGAGGATAGGCGAAACCGGCCATTCCGAAAAGCTTTTTCCCAATCCTTACCGGGAATATTGCAATGGCGCCAATCTCGCGCTTCTCATAAAACTGATGCTCCTCTTCGGTCAGGTTGGAAAGGTCAGAAGAGACGAAGTAATTGCTTTTTCTGACTTCATCAATAATCCGGTTAAGTTTATGGTAGTCTTGTTCCTTTAGTTCGGTGATGCCTCTGCCGGTGGATGAAACATTGGTTCCAATTACCTGGGCAATGGATTCTTCTTCATTAAAATTATACAACGAAACTTTTCCGATTTTGTAATGCTCAGTAATTAGCTGAAGCACTTTATCCGTGACTTTTGTAAAATCATTTGTTGAGTTCAGAAGCGCCACTACATCCGCCATTAATTTTTGAAACCTGTAATTTTTTTGCAGGTGCTTTTGTTTTTCGATAAGAGATTTCTCGGCTTTTCTGCGGCGAATGATAGCATTGGTCAGCACAAGTATGATGACAAAAGCAACCGTAAGCGCTATTAACCCCGTGTTTATCCATTTTTTATTGATAGTATAAAAGCTTTGAGGTTTATTGAGCACCTCCGCTCCGGCCGGTAAGCGATCCTCCTGGATATTGTGTTTCTGAAGCATTTCATAATTAAAAACATACTCGCTCAGGCTTGTTGTATTGATGGGTAAAGAGTCAGCCGGAGTCCCCCGCAGGATTTTTATAGCTCGTTTGCTGGCACGCAACCCCTGGTCTTCGCCACTAATCATTTTGCCACCTATCACATTTCCCTTCATGAAAAACTTCCAGGTAGTGTAAACCGGAAGCGGAGTATCATCCGGCACAAGCTCACGGTTTTCGCGGTAAGAAATGAAGTCGCCTTGTTTATCCTTATTGTAGGTTAACAGCAACAAAGCGCTGTTTTTATCCAGTTTTCTTATTGTGTCTCTAAACTGCGCTTTCGGCAAAGATTCAAGAAAATGAAATTTTAGTTTTTCAGAGTAGATAGACTCAATACGGTTTAAAGACTTTCTGTTCTCGATAGCGGTAGTGGTTTTGTTGTCATTGATGATAAACAAATCATCTACATGAGGATGAAAATCATGAATCAGGTCGAGTGTAGCGCTAAAATCCGGTTTTTCGATAACCCCCGTTAAATTGGTTTGGCCTTTAATCATATCGGGATGGAAGTTATTGATTCCGCAAAACACTACCGGCACGTCACTGAAATATTCCTGACGGTTTTTTACAACAAACTCCAGCGCGTCGTTATCTACCGCCAATATCAAATCAAAGGATTCATCATTCAGCTTGATATCATAGAGCTTTTTCAATTCCTGGTAATAGGGCTCGCTTAAATTTCTTTTGCGATCCAGGTATTCAAAAAACAACTCCACACTATCCTCAACCGGCCCGAAAGCCTTTTGAATTCCTTTGTTCACATTGTCCGTCCACTGCAGGCCCTGATGATATGAATGAAACACCAGCACTTTTTGTCGCTGACCAAGCGCCAGCGCTGGCAATAAAAGAAACAGGAAAACAATATATCGACCCTTCATTTTCAGATAATTTCATCCAAAAATAGAAAATATTAACAGACCATACTGCTATAGCTATTAATGTCTTAAAAATAAAAATCCCGCCCATGTCGCCAGCCAAAAGGGCAGGAATCTTATTATTTGATGATAAAATCCGGGAAGGGCAGAAAATCAAAACTAATTGACAATTCCTTCTGCACCTCCCCGGCGCTTCCCTCTACTCAACTCCACATTTTCCTTGTCCACACTTAGACTCGGCAGCTTTATCCTGCTTCTTTTTAGATGTGTCAGCTTTTTTATCATCGCCTCCACATTTGCCCTCACCACATTTAGCTTCAGCATTCTTAGCCTCCTTTTTGGCTTTTTTGTCATCACCTCCAGATTTGTCTTCGCCGCATTTGGCTTCAGCAGATTTTTCTTCGGACTTTTTCTCTCCTTTTTTCTCAGATTTCTCTTTTTTATCGGCGCCACATTTCATTTCAAATGTTTTATAACGCTCGCTATTCAGGTCTAACAGTTCACTACGAAGTTCTGCACCTGAGCCCAGATCGCGATAGCCAAACAAGTCAGCCTCGCCGGACTGGATATTTCCTGAAAAAGAACCGGCAACGATAGTTCCGGTGATAATTGCTGCTGATTTTTTCAATTTTTTAGCATTCATAAGATTTGCTTTTTAATTATACAATTCGATTAAATTATGATTCAAAAGTACTTTGCTGGTTTAGTGTAATCTGTCTGCTTGCTGACAGTTTGGTATTTTCCGGTGTTGAATACCCACATTCTTTATCACTACATGGTTTTCATGCTGCCTGTAAGCGGCAAAAAGAAAAACAGCCGCTCCGAAAAACACTTTCTCAAGCAAGCAGAAGATCATGATTGCATTCCATGATAAAGGTGTAATCCACATCAAAATGATTTCCAGTAGAAAAAACAAAGAAGCGAAAAACGCCAGCCGGAGCCAAAAATCGCCCGACCACCAAAAACAGCGGTAAAGAAAATAACCGGTTACAGAATAAAAACCAGTTAAGGTAACAAACTGCCATGGCATGCTTAATCCGGCAGAGGCAGCGTAAAAAAAGTGCAATTCACTTCCTTCAATTCCTTCTGATGATAAAAAGCTCCGGAATGTGAGCAATAGAACTGATATTGCGATGCTGTCCTTCATTAATTGTCTAAAAATTTATACGGCAAAAATAGCTGCATCTGTTTTGTAAGGATGTCGGCAATATGACAGTTGGGGTTTTTATGTTTAGCAGGTTATTAAGTTTGCAGGTTAAGAAGATCTGCATAAGTGTTTCTGTTTATTTACTCTTGACGAAGATTTTTGAGCAATCGCCTGTACTCAAATTAATTTTCAGAAAAGTGATAAAAAGCATGAGGAATCAGTCAAGCTTAGCTTAAGAAAATTTATTTTCAAAATATTTTCTAAAATCCCAAAAAAAGTTTATTTTGGCCTTTTGATTAGTAGCCTATTGTTAAGTCAATAATGTTATAGAACGGTGGAGTCCAGAAACCACATAAAAAACGGGGCGTTTCAGAAAAGCCATACGAGTATGAAAAATGAAACCTTTTATCTATGTTAAAAAAACTAAAACTATTTATCGCAGTTATTGCGGCTGCCGCATTTCTTTCGGGATGCTCGCTTACCTTGCCCGTAAACGCCACCAGCAATCCCGTTGGTGACAAAGTAGGAACGGCTACGGCGACCGGTTACTTTGGCGTGTTGTTCTTTGATGCGGACGCCAGCATTCAGCAAGCAGCTAAAAACGGAGGCATCACAAAAATCTCCACAGTAGACATCAAGCACACAAGTGTATTGAATATTGTGGTTACTTATGAGACCATCGTTACCGGAGAATGATGTAATTAACTAAAAATTCCGGAGATGGATCAGGGTTTAGGCATTTAAGCCCAGCATCTCCGGAGTTTTTCAATCAAACACTTATGCGTAATTTACTGCTAATTCTTTCTTTTGCTTTTCTGATTTCATGCAATCAAAAAGACCATTCTGATGAAGCAATTGAAATTTTCAACAAGTATACGTTTAAACTTGAAAATGCTGAATCTTCAATACCCTTAACTGATGAAATCCATCAAAGATATGATTCGCTGATTGCTGGAAAGGAATTGCAAATTCCGCTATTCAAATATGTTGAATCGTCAGACTATAAGCTTTATATTGGGGTTCCTTACAATACTTCGCTGAAAAACATAAAAGATCAGGAAATCTTCCCCGGAACATTACGCACTTCACAAAGAGACAAACCCGGAGAATTTACGTATAAAACCTATACGGCTTACGGCTCTTTTCTGGCAGAATATGCTGAAAATCTGGAAGGCAACCTGGTTTATCTTTTAGGTGTCTCCAGGTCAAAACCTGTTGCAGATTCTGTTTTCTCGCGCAAAGCATTTTCAAACAGAATTAAAAAACCCTAATAATGCTAAAGAAGCGAAGCTATTCCTCTTTTTCAGGATTGGTGATTGTGTTAGTTCTAACCATGACTTTTCTAATAGGGTGTTTTTCTGTGAAACCCGGAGCCATTAAGTCCGGTAATAATCTCTATGAATCTTTTTACGTTGGAGAACAGGGCACGCAGTATTTTATCAAACCGCTAAAGTTTGAACATGATGAGAACAACAATACTTTTCTCGTTGATTTTACATTTCAGTATAAAGAAGACCTGAACGAAAAAGTCACAATCAATTTTAGTTTATTTAGTGATAATAAACCTGTTAACCCAGATAGTTTAACCATAAAGAGCAAAGAAGCTCGTATCACCGCAACCAAAATTAATAGTATATACAGGCAGAAAAAAAACGGAGACTTTGTTTTTCGCTACACCACGGAAATTAAGCTCAAAAACCTGCACAAAGTCATGGAAAGTAATCAGTGGCAAGTACAGGTTTTTGACGCGAATCAAAATTTAAAATATTCTCCAAAGCGCAAAACGCAAAAAAACATCGAAAAGCTTTATCAAAATGTTTTTGTTTTGTTTGAAAAATGACCTTAGATATATTTCTCAGTAATCTTGCTTCCAATTGGTTTGTGTTTTCAATCTCTTATTTATGTAATTTCCTTTAACAATTGACCCATCATCTTTAATGAACAGATTATCGTTCATTTTCCGGGTTTTAACTAAATACAAACCATACATTTTAATTTGCGTTGCACGTGCAAATAATATATATTTGTACGTAAATTCTATTTGATTATGGATACGAAATTAACTTTAAAATTAAATGAAGATATTATCGAAAGAGCAAAGAAATATGCCCGCACCAATAATACCAGTCTTTCAAAAGTGGTTGAATCATACCTGAATAGCTTAACAATTCAACAGAAGGATAAGAATGATTTGTTAATAACTCCGCTTGTTGAAAGTTTAAGTGGTGTAGTTGATATACCTGCTGACTTCGACTATAAAAATGCTTATCGGGATCATATTTCAAACAAATACTCGTAGCAAAGTTGCTGCCCGCTTTTTAAAGAAATAAAAGCAATCAACAAACTGAGAAAGGCCTAAAAAGCGCTCAAAACTTTAATAAATTATATAACGCATTGTTTACATGAATGCTATGAAACATCACAATATGTACTTATGTAATTGGGTTTTGAACTATTAACTTGCAAACCTAAAAACTTACGAACTTATTAAACTAAACTTAGCAATAAATTCTTCAAATATCACTTAATTGTTATGGGTAACAAAAAGATATTCATAGATACAAACATTTTAATCGATCTTCTGTCACGTCGGGAACCCTTTTATGATGAAGCAGCCGTTTTGTTTTCGCTAGCTGATAGAAAAAAGATAAAAATAGCTCTTTCAGCCTTAACTATAGCAAATACTAGCTATGTTTTATCCAGGCATATGGATACAGTAAAAACCAAATCTATACTGAGAAAAGTTAAACTGATAGTAACGGTTCCGCCAATGAACGACAGGATTATTGATTTAGCGCTAAATGATGAATCTTTCGTCGATTTTGAGGATGCTCTTCAATATTTTTCAGCATTAGATAATGGTTATGAGTTGATAATTACCAGAAACCTAAAAGATTTCAAGCATTCTAAGCTGCCTGTTATGACAGCGAGAGAATTCATTATGTCAATTAAGTAATCGTGTTCTCTAATCATTATAATGTAAATGCATATATCCATTTACATTAAAATGAAATATAAGGACTAATATTTTAACCTGTTATTGATTTTATTTCTTAACTTACTATTCTGCTTACATAAAAATTTCATATTCATATCATCAGAGAACTCGTTCGGTTTAAAATACATAGTAAATTTTCCATTATTTTGTTAGCTTTGCAGCCATTTTTAGTATCATAAAGAGGTGATTCATGAAGAAGTATCGGGAATATCAACAGTTTGATTTATCACAAATCGCAGAAGAAGTCAGAGCTTTCTGGAAAGAGGACAAGACATTTGAGAAAAGCATGGAAACCCGTGCTGATGCAAAACCTTACGTTTTTTACGAAGGCCCTCCATCAGCCAATGGAAAGCCAGGCATTCACCACGTAATGTCGCGAACCATCAAAGACTTGTTTTGCCGCTACAAGACTTTACAGGGATATCACGTAAAGCGGAAAGCCGGATGGGATACCCACGGTTTGCCTGTAGAAATCAGTGTTGAAAAAACGCTCGGAATCACGAAAGAAGACATTGGGAAAAAAATCTCTGTAGAAGAATACAATGCCGCCTGTCGTAAAGAGGTTATGAAGTACAAGGATTTGTGGGGCAGACTAACCGAAGAAATGGGTTATTGGGTTGACCTCGACAATCCCTACATCACTTTTGAAAGCAAGTATATTGAGTCTGTCTGGTATTTACTAAAACGTCTTCATGACAAAGGGCTTCTTTATAAAGGCTACACAATTCAGCCTTATTCACCGGCTGCCGGTACCGGCCTCAGCACACACGAGCTGAACCAGCCCGGATGTTACCGCGATGTAAAAGATACAACCGTTACAGCTCAGTTCAGAGTAGTAAGAAATGAACGATCGCAGTGGCTTTTTGAAAACGGACACGGAGAACCGCACTTCCTGGCCTGGACAACCACGCCCTGGACGTTGCCTTCCAATACCGCTTTGGCAGTAGGAGCAAAAATTACCTATGTGGTTGTAGAAACATTCAACCAATATACAGGAAGTCCTGCTACTGTCTTGCTGGCTAAAGACCTAATAGACAGCCACTTTAACCCCAAACACAAAGACATTCCGTTTGAAGAGTACAAAGCCGGGGATAAAAAAGTGCCTTACCGTATTATCAAAGAAGTGAAAGGCGCAGAACTCGAAGGCCTCCGCTATGAGCAGCTTGTCCCATGGGTTAAACCTATGGGTGACGCCTTCCGGGTGATTGTTGCAGATTACGTCACTACCGACGACGGAACCGGCATTGTGCACATTGCTCCCACCTTTGGTGCTGACGATGCCAGAGAAGGTCAAAGATCCGGAATTTCACCCTTGTACCTGATAGATAAAGAAGGAGCCAAACGCCCCATGGTTGACCTCCAGGGAAGGTTTTTCAGAATGGAGGACCTGGATGATGATTTTGTTAAAGATTATGTGAACACAGACCTGTATGCTGAGTATGCCGGGCGGTATGTGAAAAACGATTACAACGAAAATGCTTCTGAAGATGACCCGGTGCTGGATATCGATCTGGCTGTAATGTTCAAGAAAAACAACCAGGCCTTCAAGGTTGAAAAATACGTCCACAACTATCCACATTGCTGGCGTACTGACAAGCCGGTACTTTATTATCCTTTGGATTCCTGGTTTGTTAAAACCACCGATTATAAAAAGCGGATGCTCGAGCTAAATGATACCATTAACTGGAAACCTGCCTCAACAGGGCAAGGGCGTTTTGCTAACTGGCTTGAGAATTTGGTTGACTGGAACCTTTCCCGATCCCGTTATTGGGGAATTCCCTTACCGGTATGGACTTCAGAAGATAAAAAGGAGCACGTATGCATCGGTTCAGTGAAAGAGCTTAAAGCAGAAACAGAAAAAGCGGTGAAGGCTGGCGTTATGAAAGAAAACCCTATAGAGGGTTTTGATCCTGAAAACATGAGCCGTGAGAATTATGAAAAGGTAGATTTACACCGCCCTTATGTAGACGAAATTGTATTGGTTTCTGATACCGGACAAAAACTGTATCGCGAAAGCGATCTAATAGATGTTTGGTTTGATTCCGGTTCAATGCCTTATGCCCAGTTGCACTATCCGTTTGAAAACAAGGAATTATTTGAGAATAACTTCCCGGCTGATTTTATTGCAGAAGGTGTAGATCAGACCCGCGGATGGTTCTTTACCTTGCATGCCATAGCCACGATGGTGTTTGATGACGTAGCTTATAAAAATGTGGTTTCTAATGGGCTGGTTTTGGATAAAGAAGGCAACAAAATGTCGAAACGCCTGGGCAACGCCGTAGACCCGTTTGAAAACATGTCAAAATACGGTCCTGATGCTACACGCTGGTATATGGTTACCAATGCCCAGCCCTGGGATAACCTTAAATTTAGTCGCGAGGGTGTCGACGAGCTGCGCCGCAAGTTTTTCGGAACGCTCTATAACACTTACAGCTTCTTTGCTTTATATGCCAACATTGATGGGTTTCGATATGCGGAGGATGATATCCCGTTTGAAAAACGCCCCGAGCTGGACCGGTGGATTCTTTCAGAACTGAATACGCTGGTGAAAAATGTACGTACGAATATGGATGATTATGAGCCAACGCGCGCCGGGCGGTATATCCAGCAATTTGTGTATGATTATCTCAGTAACTGGTATGTCAGGCTCTCCAGAAGGCGTTTCTGGAAAGGCAGTTACACTGATGATAAAATATCTGCTTACCAAACGCTTTATCGCTGTTTAAAAACCGTTTCCATTCTAATGTCGCCAATCGCGCCATTTTACAGCGACAGGCTTTTTAAAGATCTTAATGATGTTTCTGGTCAAACCGAGGTAAGCTCCGTTCACCTGGCACAGTTTCCGGAATATACTGCTAAGCAGGTAGACAAAGACCTCGAAGAGCGTATGCAGTTGGCACAGCAAATCAGTTCTCAAGTGCTTTCGCTAAGAAAAAAATCCGGAATCCGGGTTCGCCAGCCTTTGAATAAAATCATGGTTCCGGCAACCCAGAATAAATTCAAAAGTCAGATAGAAAAAGTCAGGGAGCTGATCCTGTCAGAGGTAAACGTAAAAAACATAGAGTTTCTTTCAGAAACCTCGGGCGTTCTTGTAAAAAAAATCAAACCTAACTTTAAAACCCTCGGGCCAAAATATGGCAAGCAGATGAAGTTCATCGCCAAAGCCATTGCAGGCATGAAGCAGGAAGAAATTGCAGCACTGGAAAATGAGGGAAGCTTCAGTTTGGATATTGGTGAAGAACAAATCCCGATAACGGCTGAAGACGTGGAAATCATCACTGAAGATATTCCAGGGTTGGTCGTATCTACGCTAAACAACTTAACGGTTGCACTGGATATTTCTATCACAAAACCATTACGCGAAGAAGGCATTGCTCGCGAAATCGTAAACCGGATTCAGAATATCCGCAAAGACAAAGGGTTTGCGGTTACCGATCAAATAAATGTAAAACTTAAAGGCAATAACGAAGTTGCAAGCGCGGTGAATGCCAATTTTTCTTATATTTGTTCAGAAACGCTGGCAAAAGCATTTGACCTTTCTGAAAATTTGAATGAAAGCGCAGCCACTGAAGTTGAAATTGAAGAGGGAATGAAAGCGTTAATAGAAGTTACTAAAGTTTAATAGAAAGGGTAACATTATGACAAAGAAACAAAACAACGAAAAGAAAAGGTATACTGACGAGGAGCTGGAGGAGTTCCGTGAGATTATTCTGAAAAAGCTTGAAAAAGCCAAAAAGGACCTGAAAATGCTCACCGAAGCGTATACCACGGGTAACGAGCATGACACAAACGACACTTCACCAACGTTTAAGGTGCTTGAAGAAGGCCACCAGGTATTATCCAAGGAAGAAAACAGCCGGCTGGCCGCACGGCAGCAAAAGTTTATCAATAACCTTGAAAATGCCCTGGTGCGTATTGAAAACAAGACATACGGCATATGCAGAGTTACAGGCAAGCTCATCAGCAAAGAAAGACTCAGAAGCGTTCCGCATGCAACTTTAAGTATCGAAGCAAAGAAAAATCAGTACAAAGGGCAGAGGCCTAAACCCAATTACGAAGAGCAACAAAAGAAATAGGCGGTTTGAAAAAAGCACTTATTACGGTTTTTCTGATTCTTTTTATCGATCAGGCTTCTAAAATCATCATCAAAACCAGCATGTCGCTGGGCGAGGAGATTATGGTTTTTGATGATTGGTTTCGCATTCATTTTACTGAAAACAGAGGCATGGCTTTCGGTATGGAGCTTGGCGGAGCATATGGCAAATTGCTGCTAAGCCTTTTCAGGCTTGCAGCTATATCTTTGATAGGATATTACCTGTATACGCTTTGCAAAAAACAAGCAAAACCCGGTTTGATCATTACCGTATCTTTGATTTTCGCAGGCGCTATCGGAAACATGATAGACAGCGCTTTTTACGGGATGATATTCTCAGAAAGTTATCACTCCGCAGCTCAGATTTTTCCACCCGGCGGAGGATATAGCTCTTTTCTTCATGGCAGCGTGGTTGATATGTTCTATTTTCCTTTGTTCAGGGGTGAATATCCCGAATGGTTCCCTTTTATTGGCGGAAATTCATTTTTGTTTTTCAGACCGGTTTTTAATGTGGCCGATAGCGCCATCACTCTCGGGGTGTTTTCACTGTTGATTTTCCAGAAAAAGTTTTTCCCGAAAGAAGAAGAAAGCAAGCCTGAAATTGCAACTGAAGATAACGCAACCGATAATTAGCCCGCCAAAACTATTTGACATTCCACACCTTTTTATTAATATCTTGTTAAACATTATCCTGTTCATTTGATTATAATGAATATCATTCAGGTTTTTTCTTATTTTCGCCTGAAAATAACAACGCTTTTTATAAATTTGCCGCAAATCTAAGTTTTTGACATATGGATAAAAAAAGCACCGGAAAAATAGCTCAAATCATTGGCGCAGTTGTCGATGTTGCTTTTGAATCTGAAAAGGAGCTCCCTAATATTTATGATGCCCTGGAAGTAAAACACCCCGACGGACATATCATCGTTATGGAATGTCAGCAGGATATTGGTGAAAATACCGTTCGCACCATCGCCATGGATGGAACCGATGGTTTATATCGCGGAATGGAAGTGATCAATACTGCTGAGCCTATTACCATGCCCGTAGGAGATGATATTAACGGTCGTCTTTTCAATATCACCGGTAACACCATCGACGGGTTGCCTGATATAAAAACCAAAGAAAGCCGTCCTATCCACAGTGAGCCTCCTAAATTTGATCAGCTCTCTACAGCCGAAGAAGTTTTATATACCGGTATTAAGGTCATTGATTTGATTGAGCCTTACTCAAAAGGCGGTAAAATTGGGTTGTTTGGTGGCGCCGGTGTGGGTAAAACCGTCCTTATTCAGGAGCTTATCAACAACATCGCTTTGAAATATGAAGGCCAGTCGGTTTTTGCCGGTGTGGGTGAAAGAACCCGCGAAGGAAACGACCTGCTGAGAGAAATGATAGAAGCCGGCATTATAAAATATGGTGACCAGTTTATGGAGTCGATGGAAAAAGGCGGCTGGGACCTTTCCGGTGTAGATATGGATGTTTTAAAAGAATCCAAGCTGGCGATGACCTTCGGTCAGATGAACGAGCCTCCGGGAGCACGCGCCCGCGTGGCACTCTCAGGACTTACTTTAGCAGAGTATTACCGCGATGGCGATGAAGAGTCCGGTGGCCGTGATATCTTGTTTTTTATTGATAACATTTTCCGTTTTACACAGGCCGGTTCTGAGGTTTCTGCCCTTTTGGGAAGGATGCCTTCCGCCGTAGGATATCAGCCAACGCTGGCTACAGAAATGGGGCTTATGCAGGAACGCATTACTTCTACCAAGCGTGGTTCAATTACTTCTGTGCAAGCCGTATATGTACCTGCGGATGACCTTACAGACCCTGCTCCCGCCACTACATTTGCGCACCTCGACGCTACTACCGTGCTTAGCCGTAAGATTTCGGAATTAGGTATTTATCCTGCTGTAGACCCGCTCGACTCTACCTCACGAATCCTTACTCCTGAAACCGTAGGCAAAGATCATTATGATACTGCACAGCGCGTGAAAGAAATCCTGCAAAGAAATAAAGAGCTGCAGGACATCATTGCCATTTTGGGTATGGAAGAACTTTCTGAAGAGGATAAACTTATTGTTCACCGTGCACGCCGTGTGCAGCGATTCCTTTCCCAGCCCTTCTTTGTTGCAGAGCAGTTTACCGGACTGGAAGGGAAATTTGTTTCTATTGAAGACACTATCAAAGGATTTAAGATGATTCTGGAGGGCGAGGTAGATGAATATCCTGAAGCTGCCTTTCTTTTGGTTGGAACCATCGAAGAGGCTATTGAAAAAGGAAAGAAAATCCTGGCTGAAAACGAATAATCATGAACGTAGAAATAATTACACCTGACACAAACATCTTCAACGGCGAGGCGAGTTTGATACAGCTTCCCGGAGTAGATGGGCTGTTTGAAATTTTACACAATCACGCTCCCATGATTGCTGCTTTGGGCGAAGGAAAAGTAAAAATCAAAAAAGAAAGCGGCGAAACAGAGTATTTTGATATTGATGGCGGAGTACTTGAAGTCAAAGAAAATAAAGTACTCGTGCTTGCCGAATAAGCAATACGATGTAAACTCATTAATGAATGGGGTAATCCTTTTGGGAATTACCCCATTTCTTTATTATTGAACCTTGTCATTTGAGGCTGGTCTGGCATATTTTGATTTTTCCATTGAATCATACGGAATGGACATATGGCTCTGAACAATGTACCATTTATCATCAATTTTTTCAACAACGCCAGTAAACCTAACCCCCTCGAAGCGCTTTGCTATACCATCAGTAGTAGTGTAATTATAACTCATGATTTGCGAAAACCATGCTGTGTTTGCATCACAATCAAGGTTGATTTTTTGATCACTCACGGACAAATAAGCTTCCTCAAACATTTCAAACTGCATTAAAAAGGTGTTCTTGATTTGAGTCCACCCCTCAAGTTTTTCATCGGAATCCGTCCCAAAAATCACTATGTCTTCTTTTGGCGCCCAGATTTCCTTAATCAAATCAATGTTTTTTGTCTCATTGGCAATTACATGTTTTTCAAGCAAAAGTTGAATATCGTTTAACGCTTCGTCCTTGTCGCAGGCTTGCTGACATCCCCCCAGCAGCAGTGCCGTCATTAACCCTAAAATATAAATCTGTTTCATAACTCCCGGTTTTTGAATTGAACCACAAGATAGAAAAAATTTCATTGATGTGCAAACTTTTATACTTTTACTAAATCTGGTATTCAGAATATCCGGTTTAAGTGCTTTATCCATCAGGAAAGTCAATTCTGCTGCTTTTTTTTAAGGGCAAATAAAAATACTTTACTTTTGAAATAGCATGAAAACGCATTACACCATACCGGTATTTGTTCCAGAGCTGGCTTGTCCGCACCGCTGTATATTCTGCAATCAGCAGCATATTACATCGGTTTTGCAAAGCCCTTCAACACCAGAAGTCAAAACCCTTATCGACAATCATTTGGCTACAATTCCTGAGAACCGTCATGTGGATATCGGCTTTTTGGGCGGGAATTTCACCGGTATCCCGGCTGCTGACCAGGAAAGTTATCTGCAGGCGGCACAACCCTATGTAGCAAAAGGTATGGTTGATGGCTTAAGGGTATCTACACGACCGGACTACATTTCAGATGAAATTCTCCGGCGATTAAAACGCTATCATGTAAAAACCATAGAGCTGGGCGCGCAATCAATGGACGATGAAGTCCTTAAAATGGCTGCAAGAGGTCATACTTCTTCAGACACAAAAAAGGCTGCCAAAATGATTCGTGATTACGGTTTCAGCTTAGGACTTCAAATGATGACCGGATTGCCGGGCGATACCCTGCAAAAATCGCTCATGACCGCGAAGGAGATTGCAGCTTTAGGCGCTTCTTCCACAAGGATTTACCCGGCTTTAGTAATTAAAGGGACCTATCTTGAAATACTGTGGCGGGAAAATAAATATCAACCTCAAACATTAAAACAAACGATTAAATGGCTAATCCCGATAATGGACATTTTTGAGCATTATAACGTTAATGTACTGCGTGTGGGGCTGCACCCTACTGAAGGGTTTTTAAAGGGCACAGATTTGCTTGATGGGCCTTTCCATACCTCTTTGAGGCAGTTGGTCATCTCAGAACAATGGACAACGCGTTTAACGAATGCGATTTCACCACAGCCATCCAAAAGCTTAATCCTGAAAGTTAATCCAAAAGACATGGCTTATGCCTCTGGTTACCAAGGAAAAAACAAAAAGCTTTTGCAACAATGGTTTAAAACCGTAAAACTGAAACAAGATAATTCTATAATCCGGGGAACATTTTATGCTGATTATTGCTGATGGCCGCCTTCCGGCCGATATATTGAAAAAGCTCAGTGAAAAGGGAAAAGTCGTATTGTTACAGACCGATGATATTGTTTATGATAGCATTAGCGGTCACCCGGATATTTTTATCTGCCCAACGCCATCGGGCCTGATAGTGGCTCCCAAAACGCCTGGAAACATCCTGGAGGCACTCACGCAACACAAAATCCCTTTCGTTTTCGGAGAGCAATCGCCCGGAAAACAATACCCTGATTCCATACCATACAATGCAGTTATTACCCGTGATGCCATTATTCATAACCGGAAGCACTCAGATAAATCCATTACAAAAAACAATCCCGGTAAGGAAATCATACACGTCGCCCAGGGATATACTAAATGCAACCTGATACCTTTAACGGAAAACACATTTATCACCAGCGACAGAGGCATTGAGAAAGCTTTGCAAAAACATTATCAGGTTTACTGGTTTTCTCCTGAAAATATCCAGCTCAGAGGACAAAAACACGGCTTTCTGGGCGGCTGTGCCGGCAGATGGAAAAACACCCTCTGCTTTACAGGTCGTTTGGATTCTGTCCCGGAACATGTCAGATTAAAGCAGGTTATTGCATATCATGGGCTTACGTACGAAGAACTATATGATGGTCCGTTAATAGATGGTGGGGGAATTCTCTTTTTAGCGAAAAACAATTATGACTAATTTTGTAATCAGATAAAACAAAAGCGATGATTCCCCGGGAAAAAGTTGCCGAAATACAAGAAACGGCCCGCATTGAAGAGGTTGTGGGAGAGTTTGTATCGCTCAAAAAGCGCGGTTCAAACCTAACAGGATTATGCCCTTTTCATCAGGAAAAAACACCTTCATTCAGTGTTTCTCCGGCTAAAGGCATATACAAATGCTTTGGGTGTGGCGCAGCCGGAAACGCCGTCAATTTTGTGATGGAACACGAGCATTATACCTATCCGGAAGCTTTGCGTTACCTTGCCGGGAAGTATAACATCGAAATTGAAGAAAAGGAAGAGACGGAAGAAGAGCGGCAAGCTAAGGATGAGCGTGAAAGTTTGCTGGCCGTAACGGCTTTTGCCCAAAAGCACTTCTCCAGGAATTTATGGGAAAGCGCTGAAGGAAAATCGGTTGGTTTAAGCTATCTGAAAGAACGCGGTTTTCTGGAAAAGACTATCAAAGAATTTCAGTTGGGCTACAGCCCCCAATCGTGGGATGACTTTACGAAAACGGCTCAGAAAAACGGATACAAGAACAAATTTCTGGAAAAAAGCGGTCTGAGCATCATCAAACCACATCAGGCCTATGACCGCTTTCGGAACCGTGTGATTTTTCCTATCCACAACCTTTCCGGAAAAGTAGTTGGATTTGGTGCCCGTTTGCTCACCAACGACAAAAAGCAGCCTAAATACCTCAACTCTCCTGAGTCTGAGATTTACAATAAAAGCAAAATCCTTTACGGGATATATTTCGCGAAAAGCGAAATGGTAAAAGAAGACCAATGTCTTTTAACAGAAGGATATACGGATGTAATTTCGCTCTATCAGTCAGGGATTAAAAACGCAGTGGCCTCCAGCGGAACTTCACTCACCGAAGACCAGATCCGGCTTATCAAACGCTATACACAAAATATCACGATTTTGTATGACGGCGATGCCGCCGGCCTGAAAGCTTCGTTTCGTGGCATTGACATGATCCTGCAACAGGGAATGAATGTAAAAGTTGTTTTGTTTCCTGAAGGTGAGGACCCCGACAGTTATGCCTCTGCACACTCTGCCACAGAAACACGGAAATATATTCAGGAAAAGGCAGAAGATTTTATCCGCTTTAAATCAAGAGTGCTTTTTAAGGAAAACCAGGATGATCCGGCTGCCAGAGCGAATGCCATGGAAGAGATAGCTTATAGCATCTCGCTGATTCCCAATCTTCTGATCCGCGATCAATACATCAAAGCTACCTGGGAATCTTTAGGTATCGAGCAGGAAAAGCTCAACTATCGTATAGCAAAGCTCAGGACCGACCGCAGAAAAAAAGATGCGCGCAACCAGCAGGAGTCCCTCCCCGAAAAAACACCTAAAGTGCCTTCAGAATCCAACCGGATTTTTGAAGAGACCTATCCTTCAGAGGATGAAGTTATACGGGTAATAATTCTTTATGGAAGGTATTTGATGGAGTATGACAATGAAAATGAACCCTTGAGCATTAGCGTAGCAGAATTTATTGTAAATGAATTAAAACATATTGATTTTGCTTTCCGCGATAAAAATAACCAGCAGATTTTTGATGCATTCTGTAACGAACTGGAGCAAGATAACATTCCTGAGACTTCCTTTTTCCTAAACCTTCCTGATCCAAAGCTAAGCCAGCATGTTATTCACCTGATATCTGAAAAATTCAGCCTTAGCGAAAACTGGGAAAAACAAATGGGCATTTTTACCGCTCATGAATCGGATAACATCAAATTCACCGTAGAGTCATTGATCTGGGACAATAAAGCAAGGCAAATAGAACAGCGATTAAACGAGTTAAACAAGGAAATCAAAAACGCACCGGAAGAAAAAATCATGGAACTGCTTAAGGTGCATCATGAGTTAAAAACCCAGCATGCCTTAATAAATCAGAAACGAGGCAGGATTATTACCAAATAGATAAGCAGCTATTTAAGAAAATGAAAGCATAAAAAAATGGGAAATAACGAAATGTCATCTCCCATTTTTTGTTAACAACCGTGATGTCTTGCATATTAACCTACCATCTTATAGCCAACAAACTTCTCATGAAGCGCCAACTATAAGCCAAACCAACAATGTTTCCGCCCGGTTGAAGGCAATTGCTGGTAAGGTTTTTCAAACTGGTAAGAACAAGACGGTGCCAAATATATACCCACATTGGCGTTAACAAAAATAATACATTAATAAGTTATGAACAAGTTTTCAACATTTTTTCTTTTGAGCTGTTGAAAACTACTCTTTCTCTTTGAATATCAATTTATTAACATCTTTACTGTTATAAACACGAAGAATGCTTCTTACCTCATTGTACTCCAGGGGATTATAGCATTTTTTGTTCAGGCTGAATGTTTTCTTTACTGTAACGGTTTCGGGTTTAACTTCCAAATAAACAGATACTTCTCCAACGTCTGAATCCTGGTTTTGTTCAAAACTTTCATTAATACATTCAATTCCGTCAAGATCAAAAGTGAACTCTAATTCTCCGTGCATCGGGAATGGGATTTCAAAAGGTGTAATTCGTTCACTCCATAATGTAAAATCATCCCCTACAACGCTACCGTCCACATTAGGTAATGTCAAATCAAAATACCCAAACTGCTCCCCGGCAACCTGCTCAAGCTGCGTACCATATTCAAATTCAGCTTCGGTTTTTGACGTTGAAAGCTGATTGATACTTACTTTCTCCGGTCTCAAATTACTGACAATCTTTTTGAGGCGGTTTTTATCTTCTTGTATTTGAAGATACGGATTCATTGCATGCATAAGCATGATTTCTCCGTTTCCGGTCATGGTGTCTAGCGATAAACTAAATGTGGCAGATAGCTTATAAGCATTTTTCTTCGGTTCAATTTTAATGCGCTGCTCTGTTTTCTCTTCTTCGAGCGGTATAAGTTCTTTTCCTGCATGCTTATAAAACAGGTTTTTGGCTGATGAGCCTGAAAGCGACAACAACAGCGGTTCATCCTTTTTCAAATCTACCTTAACTAAAACCTGACGATTATCCTCCATTACCGGCAGAGCTCCTTCGTCTAGCAGCAGCGCCGGCATAGCCGATATGCCGACTTTTTTCAGCATCGACGACAGTAAAACAGCTCGTTCCAAAACCGTTGCTATGTTTGATTGCCAAACCTTTTCTGAAGTCCGCACATTTTTCCCGATATACTTCTGCTGAAGTGCGGAAGCATCTATATTATTTGCCAGATAAGAATAAATTTCATTTACGTTTTCAGACTGGTTTTTAGCTTTTTCTGATAACTCCTCAGCTTTTTTTGCCAGTTCGGAAGGTAATGGGGACTGCATTGATGCCAGGTCTAATTGGCTTCTAAACCCATTGCGGCTTTGAACAGCCAGCCATTCTTTTTTGCTTTCGCACATATTGCCTTCCCGCGGAAGCGGCTCCATCTCATTAAACTTCCATGTGTATGTTTTTCCGCGTTCCGTTTCTTCAATTTCAGGCCCGGTTCGCAGATTATTGACCCGGTAATCAAGTTCATAATCCTCCGGTGTATGCACTATCACCTTCATATTCTGCACCGGAACGCGTTTACGGAGCATTTCCTTAAATGAAAACCCATCAAACATATCCGCTGATGTTTTTAAGGTGTAATCCAAATAAATGGTAGCTCCCACTTCCAGTCCGGTGTGCGTAATCACCATTTCATTCAGATGACTATAATCCGGGAAATCGGCGGCTTGCCTTGGCAGTACTTCGTTAAAAGCATTCTCCGGTGACGGCGTTTTTTTACCGTCGGCCATTATAGTATATGCTTCATTGATTTTTAGCTCCTGGTAGTCCGGGTTATAAACCACGAAAGTTTCGCCGTAAAGCTGATTAAATGCAAAGTGCGACTTTAGCTCAAGTTCTTTAAAATAATGAAGATCATAGCTTCCGTCTTCATTAATTGTATATTCTTTCACAATCTGATGATACACCGCATCTGGTTCCTGCTGCATCTCTGCAGATACCGATCCGCATAATGAAATCATCATTAAAACTGATATGGGGAATAAAAATATTTTTTTCATGATACAGCACTTAAAAGTTAATAATTACGGGTGTATTGCTCACCTTTTTTTGTCCTTTCACCGCATCGCGATAAGCAGGCCACTCATCAGCACGATACACTCTTTTTGGATAAACCGCATGTTGTTTAATAACCAGCTCGTTATCCTGAGCTTTAACAGTTCCTTCAAAAACAATGTTATTTTTATCTGATTCAACAGGCTGATCAATTTTCTTCAAGTCCTCAAAGCCGGGAAGCTTAATACTCTCTACAAGATCAATCTTTCTGCTGCAGCGGTCTTTGAAGCTATATTTACGCTCTTTGAGGCTAGTGTTTTGATAAAGATGTGCCATGCTTTGCTGAAAAGCGCCCTTTCCGCTAACAGGCTGATATATGAGCCCTTCTTTTGTTGCTTGCGCATAATTTGGGATAATAAATTTAGCCATGATCCGCATCGGAGATTCCTGGTAATGATAAGGTTCCCCAA
>JBNJGK010000012.1:0-22876 GCA_051747665.1 Bacteroidota bacterium
TTATCTGTAAAAACAAAAATATTGCCACCTACTTTTTCGATATCAAGAGGCATTCCCTCAAAATCAGACGGAGGATATATCTTGTCTACTAATTCTGCACTTGTATTGTTAGAAAAATTGAGAGGTTCATTGTTTTTTATAGTATCAGGTAGAAACCCCCCATTGATATAATTCTGACAAATTCCTGATGTGCTAATTGATAAAAAGACTATAATTAAAAAGCTTAATTTTTTCATAACTAAAAGGTTTATTGATTGATAATTTATTTATTTAAGTAAAGCTTTGGTAGGAGAAAAAAGGAGCTATGGGGGAAACAGAAAAGAAACCAACCCGCTTTTTAGGATAAGCTGTTTCTTTCTTTCTTTCTTTCTTTCTTTCTTTCTTGTATTTCATCTAACTACCTTTGGGTTATCAGGTCATTTTCAATGTCTCTTTATTATATATCCGGAAAATTAAAAAAGGTTATACGTTTTTGAAAAAATTTTTGAAAAAAGTTGGGTAATTTAGAAAGGTTCTGAATTAGGGAAGAGTAGTTGGTGATTAGTGAATCGTTAATTGGTTGATTGGTAGATTAGTAAGTGGTTGAGCTGTTTATTGGTTTGCGGTTCAATTACCAGTTTCAGAGATCAGAAGTCAGAGGTCAGAGATCAGATATCAGTAGTCAGAGATGCGAAACTTCAATACTCAAACGTAAAAACGCGATTAATCGCTTCTCATAAATGACATATGCTTCAATCCCGCTTGTATTGGAAGTTGGTAGTAAGGTTCTAATTGCCAAATGAAACACTGAAACATCCTACAAAGAATTACGTGAAGCAAATGACAATTAAAATTATGAAAATGAAAAAAAATTACCCTTAGCTATTGGAAATAAGAAATATTGTCTTAATTTTGCACCCGCTATTGGAAAAAATGGCTAAACTGCTTGAAAGGCAGTGAAAAAGTAGTGTAGAGGAACCTGATAAGGTAAGACAGATATAGGTTTCAACCTTAAACACTTGAGGCTCTGGCAGCAAAGTCATCCTAAGTAATAAGGCAAATGTCTTCCCGCCCCAGGTATATTCTATTCTACAAGAGAGAAATCAATAATAACAAGTTTAGTTTTGCGAGCCAAGAAGGCAAGTTTAAATTAATAAGTGATATATGCCAACGATACAACAGTTAGTTAGAAAAGGACGTCAGAAAATTGAGGAGACCAGCAAATCAAAAGCGCTGGATTCTTGTCCTCAACGTCGGGGTGTTTGTGTCCGGGTTTACACAACCACACCTAAAAAACCCAACTCTGCCATGCGTAAAGTAGCCAGGGTACGCCTTACCAATGGAAAAGAAGTGAACGCTTACATTCCGGGAGAAGGGCACAACCTCCAGGAGCACTCTATTGTGCTTATCCGTGGAGGAAGGGTAAAAGATTTACCGGGTGTACGCTATCACATCGTAAGAGGTGCATTAGATACATCAGGTGTGGATGATCGCAAGCAAAGGCGTTCTAAATACGGAACCAAAAGACCTAAAAAGTAATTAACCGGATTAAAGGATATTTTTTAACATGAGAAAAGGTAGACCCAAAAAAAGAATTATTCGGCCCGATGCGCAATACAGTGATGAAATGGTAACCAAATTCGTCAATAACTTAATGTTGCGTGGGAAGAAAGAAAAGGCGTTTCATATTTTCTATGAGGCTATAAATATGGTTTCAGAAAAAACCGGAGAAAACGGTCTGGAAGTATGGAAAAAGGCACTGGTAAATATTACACCTAACGTTGAGGTTCGCAGCCGTCGCGTGGGTGGTGCTACATTCCAGATACCTTCAGAGATTCGCCCTTCACGTAAGCAAGCTATCGCAATGAAAAACCTCATCAGATTCTCACGCAAACGTCATGAAAAAACAATGGCAGAGCGTTTGGCCGGTGAGATTGCTGCCGCTTACAAAGAAGAAGGAGCTGCTTATAAGCGGAAAGAAGAAACGCACCGCATGGCAGATGCCAACAAAGCATTTTCACATTTTAGATTTTAAAAAAGAAAAGGGAGTATTAACTTTAGATGGCTAAAAAGCTAAAACATACCAGAAACATAGGCATAATGGCCCATATCGATGCCGGTAAAACCACAACTACCGAGCGTATACTTTATTATACCGGCATCAACCATCGCATTGGTGAAGTGCATGATGGCGGAGCTACTATGGACTGGATGGAGCAAGAACAGGAAAGAGGAATAACCATTACCTCTGCCGCTACAACGGTGTTCTGGAGTTTGATGGACCTGGACCATAAAGGACAGGAATACAAAATTAACATCATAGATACTCCGGGCCATGTGGATTTTACAGTAGAAGTTGAGCGTTCATTGCGTGTTCTCGACGGCGCTGTAGCTGTTTTTTGCGGTGTGGGAGGTGTAGAGCCCCAATCTGAAACCGTATGGCGGCAGGCAGATAAATATAAAGTACCCCGGCTGGGTTTTGTCAATAAAATGGATCGTACCGGAGCCGATTTCTTTAGTGTGCTGGAGCAAATAAAAAGTAAGTTAGGCGCTAATCCGGTTCCGATTCAATTGCCGATAGGTTCTGAAGAGCATTTCAGAGGTGTTGTTGATCTCATCAAGAATAAAGCTTATGAGTGGGATGAATCCACACAAGGCATGAAAATCATCGAAGTTCCAATTCCTGAGGATATGCAGGATATGGTTCAGGAATATCGTAACGAGCTTATTGAGGGTGTAGCTGAAGAGAGTGAGACCCTTTTTGAAAAGTTCATGGATGACCCTTCTTCAATTGATGAAGATGAAATGTATGAAGCCATTCGCAAAGCCACTCTGGAACAAAGAATTACACCGATGATGTGCGGCTCTGCGTTTAAAAATAAAGGCGTGCAAATGTTACTGGATTCGGTGATACGGTTTTTACCAAGTCCGCTTGATGTTGAAGCAATTGAGGGTATCGACGAAAAAACTGGGGATGCTGTAGCTTATGAAGCTGATCCGAGCGAAAGATTTACAGCGCTTGCGTTTAAAATAGCTACGGACCCTTATGTGGGCCGTTTGGCATTTATCCGTGTTTATTCTGGTGTTGTAGAAGCAGGTTCGTATATCTATAATGCCAGTACTGGTAAGAAGGAAAGAGTAAGCCGCATCATGCAAATGCATGCCAACAAGCGGAAACCACTCGACCGTCTGGAAGCAGGAGATATTGGCGCCGTTGTAGGGTTTAAGAAAATCCATACCGGAGATACTCTTTGTGAACAGGACAAACCGGTGCTGCTGGAATCTATGTCTTTCCCCAGCCCTGTTATCAGCGTAGCGGTAGAACCAAAGACAAAAGCAGATGTTGATAAACTCTCAAATGCCTTAGTAAGACTCGCCGAAGAAGACCCCACCTTTAAAGTACATTCAGATGAAAATACAGGCCAGACCATAATCAGTGGAATGGGTGAATTGCACCTCGATGTGCTTGTTGACCGTTTGAAAAGGGAATTTAAAGTTGAATGCAACCAGGGAGCACCCCAGGTGAATTACAAGGAAGCTTTGAACTCTACTATAGAACACCGTGAAGTTTATAAGAAACAAACAGGTGGGCGTGGTAAATTTGCAGATATTCAGGTACAAATCGGGCCTGCTGATGATTCCGATTTTGAAGGACTTCAGTTTGAAAATGAGATCAAAGGCGGAAATATTCCGAAAGAGTTTATTCCCTCTGTTGAGACAGGATTTAAAAATGCAATGCACAACGGGCCTTTGGCCGGTTTTGAAGTAAAAAACCTGAAAGTAGTACTTAAGGATGGTTCTTATCATGAGGTGGATTCTGATCAGCTCTCTTTTGAGTTGGTAGCCAAAATGGCATTTAGAAATGCTACCCGGAAAATGGATAAGGAAATCCTTGAGCCGATAATGAAAGTAGAAGTAGTTACACCGGAAGAATATCTTGGCGACGTAACAGGTGACCTTAACAAACGCCGGGCCCTCATAGAAGATGTAGGTTCAAAACCCGGAGGGGTTCAGGTTATCACTGCAAAAGTGCCTTTGTCAGAAATGTTCGGTTATGTTACTTCTTTGCGTACCATTACCTCAGGAAGAGCTACATCCACAATGGAATTCGATTCATTTAAGCAGGCACCTGCAAGCGTGAAGGAATCTATTGTAGAAGGCGCCGGATACGAATTAAAATGATTGTAAACACAAAAGAATAAAACAGTGAGTCAGAGGATAAGAATCAAATTGAAATCGTACGATCATAACTTAGTTGATAAATCGGCTGAAAAGATCGTCAAAACGGTAAAATCTACAGGAGCAGTAGTGAATGGTCCCATACCACTGCCCACTAAAAAGCGTATTTATACGGTTTTGCGTTCTACGTTTGTGAATAAAAAAGCACGTGAACAGTTTGAGTTGTCATCATACAAGCGTTTGCTTGACATTTACAGCTCTACTTCCAAAACCATTGATGCGCTCATGAAACTGGAATTGCCCAGTGGTGTAGAGGTGGAGATAAAAGTATAATTGCGTAAACCGGACTATAAAAACTTTATACAATGTCAGGAATAATAGGGAAAAAAGTTGGAATGACCAGCATATATGATGCCTCTGGACAGCAAGTGCCATGCACCGTGATTGACGCTGGTCCGTGTGTTGTAACTCAGGTTAAAACAAAGGAAACTGACGGATACGAAGCCGTACAGCTTGCTTATGAAGATAAAAAGGAAAAGCATACTACTAAAGCCATGCAGGGGCATTTCGCCAAAGCTGGTACAACACCCAAAAGAGTAATAAGTGAGTTTACTCGTTTTGAAGAGAAGAAGAAATTTGGAGACATCGTAGATGTATCTGTGTTTATCGAAGGCGAATTTGTTGACGTTATCGGTACATCCAAAGGTAAAGGCTTCCAGGGAGTGGTTAAACGTCATGGTTTTAGCGGTGTTGGCGATACTACACACGGACAAAAAGACCGTTTGCGTGCGCCAGGTTCTGTTGGAGCATCATCCGATCCGTCACGTGTTTTTAAAGGAATGCGCATGGGAGGCCGCACAGGAGGAAACCGTGTAAAAATGATCAACCTTCAGATAGTGAAGATTATAAATGAGAAAAATCTTATTGTTGTTAAAGGGTCTGTGCCAGGTGCAAAAGGTTCATATATAATTGTAGAAAGATGGAAATAGAAGTATACAACATAGAAGGAAAGAAAACCGACAGAAAGGTTACCCTTAATGATAGTGTTTTTGGGATTGAACCCAATGAGCAAGCCGTTTACCTCGCTGTACGCCAGCATATGGCAAACAGACGAAGCGGTAACCATAGCACTAAAGAACGCAACGCCATTAAGGGCAGTACGAAAAAGATTAAACGTCAGAAGGGGACTGGTACAGCTCGTTCAGGCTCCATTAAATCACCGATTTTCAGAGGAGGTGGACGAACCTTTGGCCCCAGACCACGTGATTACAGCTTTAAACTCAATAAAAAGCTGAAAAGGCTGGCCCGGAAATCAGCCATCTCTTCTAAGGTGAAAGAAGGCAATATGATGGTGCTGGACAAATTTGCTGTGAATGATCACAAAACCAAATCGTTTGTCGGCATCATGAAGAATCTGACGCTTGAAGACCAGAAAGTTTTGTTTGTTCTTCCGGAGGTAGAGCAAAATGTTAGTCTTTCTTCAAGGAATATTCCGGGAGTGAAAATATGCAGAGCTGACTCGCTTAATACATACGATATTCTTAACAACAAGAAAATTGTTATGGATGAAGATGCTGTTAAGCTGGTAGAAGAACAATTTGCTAAGTAATTAAAAACATAGAACGATGAGCATAATTATAAAGCCGGTAATAACAGAGAAGCTTACAGCTATTACGGAAAAAATTCCGAACCGATATGGGTTTATCGTACACAAAAAAGCGAATAAACTCCAAATTCAGGAGGCTGTTGAAGAGCTCTATGATGTAACCGTAGATAAGGTAAATACCATGAACTATAGTGGAAAAAACAGTTCGCGGTTTACAAAAAGTGGCTTGCTTACAGGAAGAACCAGTTCTTTCAAAAAAGCAATCGTTACGTTAGCAGAAGGTGAAGAAATTGATTTTTACAGCAATATTTAGATAAATGGCTTTAAAGAAATATAAACCAACAACTCCAGGTCAGCGCTATAAATTAATTAGCGACTTTGATGACATTACGGCCAAGAAGCCGGAAAAGAGTTTACTGGCGCCGATGAAAAAGAGCGGTGGCCGTAACAATCAGGGTAAGATGACCATCAGGTACAGAGGCGGTGGACACAAAAGACGTTACCGTATCATCGACTTCAAGAGGAACAAAGAGAACGTACAAGGTGAGGTAAAAACCATTGAATATGATCCGAATCGTACGGCACGTATTGCATTGATAGAATACGGCGACGGAGAAAAAGCATATATCATTGCTCCGCATGGCCTCAAGGTAGGTCAGAAAATCATGTCGGGTTCAGATGCAAAGCCTCAAGTCGGCAATACACTTTACCTTAAAAACATCCCTTATGGTACGGTGATTCACAATATTGAGCTCAACCCCGGACAGGGAGCAAAAATGGCGCGCAGCGCCGGCTCATATGCCCAGTTGCTTTCTCGCGAAGGAAAATTTGCAATACTGAAAATGCCTTCGGGCGAAGTACGTATGGTGCTTCAAAACTGTAAAGCAACCATAGGAATGGTTTCTAATATTGACCACAGTATTGAAGTATCAGGAAAAGCTGGTCGTCGTCGTTGGCAAGGACGTCGCCCCAGAACGCGTGCTGTTGTTATGAACCCGGTAGATCACCCGATGGGTGGTGGAGAAGGCCGTGCATCAGGTGGATTACCACGCTCCAGAAAAGGGCTTCCGGCCAAAGGGTTTAAGACCCGTGAGAAGAAAAAGAAGAGCAATCAGTATATTGTGGAGAGAAGAAAGAAGAAAAAATAATTTAAAGACAAAACACTATGAGTCGTTCACTGAAAAAGGGACCTTATATATTTTTCAAGCTCGAGAAAAAGGTGCTCAACATGCAGGAGGCCAAGAAAAAAAGCGTAATCAAAACGTGGTCAAGAGCCTCGGTGATTTCTCCGGATTTTGTTGGTCTGACAGTTGCAGTGCATAATGGTAACAAATTCATACCTGTCTATATCACCGAAAATATGGTTGGTCATAAACTCGGAGAATTTGCTCCAACACGCACTTTCAGAGGTCATTCGGGCAACAAGAAGTGATAATCATAAAAGACACGAAATAACATGGGATCAAAAAAACATATCAACGCAGAGAAGCGTAAAGAAGCCAATAAACAAAGGTACATTGCCCGTTTGCGCAATTGCCCTACGGCTCCTCGTAAAATGCGGCTCGTGGCAGGTTTAGTCCGCGGGATGCCAGTTGATGAAGCCCTGCAAGTATTAAAACACTCGCCTCAGGCCGCTTCAAATTATCTTTACAAGCTCTTATTATCGGCCATCGCTAACTGGCAGATTAAGAACGAGGGAGAGCGCATGGAAGACGCAAATTTGTATATAAAACAAATTTTAGTAGACGGCGGAAGAACACTGAAACGGATACAGCCTGCCCCGCAAGGTAGAGCACACCGCATCAGAAAGCGTTCAAACCATGTGACGTTAGAAATTGATAGCAGAGAAATTAATTTAAACAACGAATAGATTACTGATGGGACAAAAAGCAAATCCAGTAGGTCTTAGAATAGGGATCATTAAAGGATGGGACTCCAATTGGTACGGAGGACGGAAGTTTGAAGATAAACTGATAGAAGACCATAAGATTCGTCAGTACCTCAACGCCCGTTTAGCTAAGGCCGGTTTGGCTAAGATAGTTATTGAACGTACTCTCAAGTTGGTTACTGTCACTATACATACTGCCCGCCCAGGCATGATTATCGGTAAGGGAGGTCAGGAAGTAGATAAACTCAAGGAAGAGTTAAAGAAATTAACAGACAAAGACGTACAGATCAATATTTCTGAAATTAAACGTCCTGAAATGGATGCCAGGCTTGTGGCTAATGCCATAGCCAAGCAGATAGAAGGTCGTGTATCATTCCGTCGCGCTGCCAAAACAGCTATACAGTCAACCATGCGAATGGGCGCTGAAGGAATCAAGATATTGGTGTCAGGACGTTTGGGTGGAGCCGAGATGGCCCGGAACGAGATGTATAAAGAAGGTAGAATTCCTTTGCATACGCTCAGGGCAGATATCGATTATGCAAATGATGAAGCGCATACAACCTACGGCCGTATTGGCGTAAAAGTATGGATTTGTAAAGGTGAAATTTACGGTAAGCCCGAGCTGGTTCCCACAGGAGAAACAAAAAAAGGAAGTGGTCGCAGAGGCGGACGCAAAGGAAAAAACAGAAGATAATAGGTTCATTATCAAAAACAGGTAGTAATGTTACAACCCAAAAGACAAAAGCATAGAAAGCAGCAGAAAGGACGCATGAAAGGCAAAGCCCAAAGGGGTAACCAAATCGCCTTTGGTTCTTTCGGCATCAAAGCACTGGAATCAACCTGGATTACCGGTCGTCAGATAGAAGCCGCACGTCAGGCATTGACCAGGCATATGAAACGTGAAGGTCGTTTATGGATTCGGATTTTCCCGGACAAGCCCATCTCAAAGAAACCTGCTGAGGTAAGAATGGGTAAAGGAAAAGGAACTCCCGAACTGTATGTGGCGCCAGTAACGCCCGGTCGCATCTTATTCGAAATTGATGATGTACCGGAAAAAATCGCTAAAGAAGCATTGCGTTTAGCCGCGCAGAAACTGCCTATTCCGGTGAAATTCGTGGTAAGAACTGATTATTCAGAATAATTTATAAGGCAATGAAACAACAAGTTATCAGAGAATTATCAACAGATGAACTCCACGAGCGGTTGGAAGAAGAGGTGAAAAAACTTAACAAGCTTAAGCTGAACCATGCCGTGTCGCCACTGGAGAACCCTAACCAGTTAAAAGAGGTAAGAAAAGATATTGCCCGCATGAAAACAGAAGTTAGGAAAAGACAATTAGAGGAACATCAATCAAATAATAAGTAATTCCGATGGAACGAAATTTACGTAAACAACGAACAGGGCTGGTGGTCAGTAATAAAATGGATAAGACCATTATTGTTGAGGTATCACGAAAGGTAAAGCACCATATTTACGGCAAATTCATTAAAAAGCGTTCGCGTTTTGTAGCGCACGACGAAAACAATGAGTGCAATTCCGGTGACAAGGTGCAAATTATGGAAACCCGGCCACTCAGTAAAAGAAAGAATTGGAGATTAGTGAACATCATCGAAAGAGCTAAGTAATAAATTAAACTATGATACAACAAGAATCAAAACTTGCAGTTGCTGATAATAGTGGCGCTAAATCGGTTTATTGTATCCGGGTGCTCGGTGGTACCAAAAAGCGTTATGCTTCTATCGGTGACCTGGTTGTGGTAAGTGTAAAAAGCGCTATTCCCTCTGGCAACATTAAAAAGGGAGCCATCTCGAAGGCTGTTGTAGTGCGCACGCATAAAGAAGTAGGGCGTAAAGACGGATCGTATATCCGTTTTGATGACAATGCCGTGGTGCTGCTCAATGCTACAGACGAAATGGTTGGAACACGTATTTTTGGCCCTGTGGCTCGTGAATTACGTGAGAAAAATTTTATGAAAATCGTATCACTTGCACCCGAAGTGCTTTAAAAGAAAAACAGACTATGGCAACGAAATTACATATTAAAAAAGGTGATAACGTAAAAGTGATATCCGGTGAATCTAAAGGTCAGCAAGGCCGTGTGCTTTCTATAGAGAAAGAAAAAAACAGAGCCATTGTAGAAGGGGTTAATGTAGTGAAAAAACACACGAAGCCTAATGCTGAGAACCCTAAAGGAGGTATCATCAGCAAAGAAGCTCCTGTGCATATCTCTAACCTCATGGTGGTTGATGCCTCTGGTAATGCAACACGTGTTGGTCGCAAAAAAGATGAGAATACCGGAAAGAGTATTCGTTATTCAAAAAAGACAGGGGAGGAGATTAAGTAATGAGCTACACACCAAGACTTAAGAAAAGATACAACGAAGAAATCAAAGCTAAACTGAAGGAACAGTTTGGGTATTCAAGCCCTATGGCGATACCGGCTTTGAAGAAGATTGCCATTAACCAGGGTATTGGCGAAGGCATCACAGATAAAAAGTTGATTGATAAAGGTATTGATGAGCTTACGCTGATTTCCGGTCAAAGAGCTGTACCTACATACTCCAAAAAGGATATCTCTAACTTTAAATTGCGTAGAGGTATGCCCATTGGCGTGAGGGTAACCCTAAGAGGTGAGAAAATGTATGAATTCCTCGACAGGCTTATCAACGTAGCAATGCCGCGGATTCGCGACTTTAAAGGAATCAGCGACAAAGGCTTTGACGGACACGGCAACTTTACATTCGGATTAACCGAGCAAATCGTTTTTCCTGAAATCAATCTCGATAATGTAAGCAAACTGAACGGTTATAATATTACTTTTGTAACTTCTTCTGAAACCGATAAGGAATGCTTTGCATTACTGAAAGAATTTGGTTTTCCATTTAAAAATCAGAAATAGGATATGGCTAAAGAATCAATGAAGGCGAGAGAAGTTAAAAGAGCAAAACTCGTCAAAAAATATGCGAAAAAAAGAGCTGAACTGAAAGCCGCGGGCGATTGGGAAGGACTCCAGAAATTGCCCAGGAACGCTTCTCCGGTTCGTCTGCACAATCGCTGCCAGCTTACCGGACGTCCGAAAGGATATATGCGGCAATTTGGCGTATCGCGGATAAATTTCAGAGAAATGGCTTTGAATGGCCTGATACCGGGTATACGTAAAGCTAGCTGGTAATTAGTTACTAATTTAACAGAGTATCAAAAAATGATAACAGATCCAATAGCAAATTATTTAACACGAATAAGGAACGCCATCATGGCCAACCACAGGGTTGTTGAGATTCCTGCATCGAACCTGAAGAAGGGAATTACAAAAATTCTCTTTGAAAAAGGATACATCCTCAATTACAAATTTGAAGATGATAATGGCCCGCAAGGCACTATTAAAATCGCGCTGAAATACCATCCGGCAAGCAAAATCTCGGCCATAAAAAGCCTTGAAAGAGCCAGCCGTCCCGGACTCAGAAAGTATTGCAACAGCAATCAGTTACCGCGGGTGCTGAACGGTTTGGGTATAGCCATTATCTCTACATCGCATGGAGTGATGACAGACAAAGAGGCCAGGAAACTGAATATCGGTGGCGAAATTATTTGTTACGTCAGTTAATCTAAAAAAGGAAATAGCATGTCAAGAATAGGATTACAACCGGTAGCTGTTCCCGAAGGTGTTGAGGTACAAATATCCAAAGCCAACGAGGTTACCGTTAAAGGAAAATTGGGTGAGTTGACGCAAAAAGTTGACCCGGCCATTACAGTAAAACAGGAAGAAAACAATATCGTTCTGGAACGCAAAACAGATATCAAACACCATAAATCGTTGCATGGCCTTTACAGGGCGCTTATCAATAATATGGTGCAGGGCGTAACAGAAGGGTATAAAATAGAACTGGAACTTGTTGGCGTAGGCTGGAGAGCCGAAGTTAAAAATAATGTGCTGGAGCTTACTATGGGTTTCTCGCACCATATTTACTTCCAATTGCCCGATATTATCAAAGCAGAAGCAGTAACGGAAAGAGGGAAAAGCCCGTTGGTTACCTTGCACTCAGTAGATAAGCAATTAGTAGGGCAGGTTGCCGCCAAGATTCGTTCCCTCAGGAAGCCTGAGCCATACAAAGGAAAAGGCGTTAAGTTTAAAGGAGAAATTTTACGGAGAAAAGCTGGTAAGTCAGCAGCTTCCGCTTAATAAATTTATCAACCACCTGGTGTTAAGCCAGGGAATTAATTCTTTAATTAAAGACAATGAAAAAAATAAAGAACAAAAAGGTTGCAAGCAGATTCAAAATCAAAAGAAGGGTAAGGAAAAGCGTTATTGGAACCGCAGAACTTCCTCGCCTGAGCGTATTCAGAAGCAACGAAAATATCTATGTGCAACTGATTGATGACTCTAAAGGGCATACGCTCCTGGCAGCATCTTCGCTTGATAAGGAAATTGCAGAAACAAAAGGCACGAAAAGCGAAATAGCCAAAGCCGTTGGCAAAAGAATTGCCGATAAAGCAAAAGATCAAGGTTTTGAGCAGGTAGTGTTCGACAGAAACGGATATAAATATCATGGTAGGGTTAAATCTTTGGCAGAAGGCGCCAGAGAGCAAGGACTTAAATTTTAATAAGATATGGCGAAAGTAAACGTAAAAAGGATAAAATCCAGTGAAATAGAATTTAAGGACCGGTTAGTCAGCATTCAACGCGTGACTAAGGTCAATAAAGGGGGGCGTACTTTTAGCTTCTCAGCTATTGTTGTGGTTGGTAATGAGAATGGTATTGTAGGTTATGGACTGGGCAAAGCCAAAGAAGTTACATCTGCCATAGCAAAAGGTGTGGATGATGCTAAGAAAAACCTCCTGGAAGTTCCGGTTATTAATGACACCTTACCGCATGCTCAAACTGGTAAATACAGCGGTGCAGAGGTGTTTATAAAGCCGGCGGCCCCAGGTACAGGTGTTATTGCAGGTGGCCCGATGCGTGCCGTACTCGAGAGTGTAGGCGTAAAAAACGTACTGGCAAAATCAAAAGGATCAGCCAACCCGCACTCCGTTGTTAAAGCAACGATTGATGCATTGGCGCAGATGCGTGATGCCAGAACAATAGCAGAACTGCGCGGCGTGGATTTGAATACGGTTTTTAACGGGTAATTCTAAAAAAGCAGCAAAATGAAGAAAATCAAAGTCACACAAATAAGAAGTCGTATCGATCAGCCTGCCAGGCAAAAGCGTACGCTGGACGCCTTGGGGCTACGAAAAATGCATCAGTCCAGAGAATTTACGGCAACACCGCAAATTGAAGGAATGATACGCAAAGTGCAGCATTTGGTAAAAATTGAAGAAGTATAATAACCGTTTAATACGTGAAAAGATATGGATCTGAGTAAACTAAAACCCGTAGAAGGATCAACAAAACCAAGAAAGCGGATTGCCCGCGGACAAGGTTGTAGCGGCGATACTGCCGGGCGCGGACACAAAGGCGCTAAATCAAGATCCGGATACAAAAGACGATTGGGATTTGAAGGAGGGCAAATGCCTATTTATCGCAGGCTCCCCAAATATGGTTTCAAAAACAGAAACCGTGTGGTTTATCGTCCCGTGAATTTGAATGTATTGCAGCGCCTTGTAGATGATAAATCTATTCAATCTGTAGATATCGACGTGCTTATTGATAATGGCCTGGCAAACAAAAATGACAGGGTGAAAATCTTAGGCAACGGAGAACTCAAAGCAAAGTTGGACGTAAAAGCACATGCATTCTCCAAATCTGCTGCCAGGGTGATTGAAGAGCAGGGAGGCAGTGCCACAAAAATCGAAGCTTAATGAAGAGATTAATACAAACCATACGGAATATTTCAAAAATTGAGGACCTCCGGAAACGCATCCTCTACACCATCGGTATCATTTTAATATATCGTTTGGGCGCTTATGTGGTTATTCCCGGTGTAGATCCTCATCAGTTGACTGCGCTTGAGAATCAAACCAGCGGCGGACTTCTGGGCTTGCTGAATATGTTTTCGGGAGGGGCTTTTTCGAATGCATCCATTTTTGCATTGGGAATTATGCCTTATATCTCCGCTTCTATTGTAATACAGCTTTTGGGAATGGCAATACCTTATTTCCAAAAACTGCAGCGGGAAGGCGAAAGCGGGCGTAATAAAATTAACCAGATTACGCGTTATCTTACAGTAGTAATTACAGCTTTTCAGGCTCCCGGTTACCTGGCAAACCTCGTTCGCCAGCTACCACCAGAAGCTATTACTCCGTTTGATCCCAGCGTAACCAGTCCTACTACCTTTTTCTGGATTTCGTCCACCATTATCCTGGTTTCAGGAACCATGTTTGTGATGTGGCTCGGCGAAAAGATTACAGATAAAGGCATCGGAAATGGTATCTCGCTTATCATTATGATTGGTATCATCGCTAACCTGCCGTTTGCCCTTTTCGGGGAATTTGTTTCACGTATGGAAGAGCAGGGCGGTGGTCTTGTAATTTTTGTGCTTGAGATTGCTATTCTGGTTATAGTAATATTACTTACAATTCTCCTGGTGAAAGGAACACGAAAAATACCCGTGCAATACGCCAAACGCGTTGTGGGCAATAAACAATATGGTGGCGTAAGACAGTATATTCCACTCAAGGTTAACTCTGCCGGTGTTATGCCCATTATTTTTGCACAGGCAATCATGTTTCTGCCATTAACTTTAGCAGGATTTGCCGAGTCTGAAGCGCTTACCGGATTTGCCCAGGCCTTTACAGATATAAACGGCTTTTGGTATAACCTGGTTTTCGCCCTGATGATTATCCTCTTTACATACTTTTACACAGCCATTACGATCAACCCACAGCAAATGGCTGAAGATATGAAGAAAAACGGAGGTTTTATCCCGGGAGTTAAACCCGGAAAACGAACTGTGGACTTTATAGATAGTGTAATGTCAAGAATTACGCTGCCCGGTTCTATGTTCCTGGCTTTAGTGGCGGTTATGCCGGCCTTTGTCAGCCTCATAGGTGTTAATCAGCAGTTTGCGCAGTTTTATGGCGGAACTTCGTTGTTGATTTTGGTGGGTGTAATATTAGATACATTGCAGCAAATCGAAAGCCACTTATTGATGCGGCATTACGATGGACTGACCAAGTCTGGACGTATTAAGGGACGCAGTGCAATGGGAATGGGCTAAAGATACAAGGAAGAGGCCTGAATCTATGTTGAAAAAGAAGAGTAACGAAGAAATAGAGTTACTGAGAAAGAGTTCTTTGCTTGTTGGAAAAACGCTGGCAGAAGTTGCACGCCACATCGAACCGGGTGTTAAAACCATTAAGCTCGATTCGATTGCCGAGGAATTTATTCGCGATCATGGTGCAGTGCCTGGTTTTAAAGGCTATGGTGGATTTCCGGGTTCTCTGTGTATATCGGTCAACGATACAGTAGTTCATGGTATCCCCGGAGAACAAGAGCTGAAAGAAGGAGATATTGTATCGATAGATTGCGGGACAATTATAGAGGGTTATTATGGCGATTCTGCCTATACTTTCACTGTGGGTGAAGTCAGCAATGAGGTTGCTTTGCTGCTGGAACGTACAAAAGCATCCCTTTATAAGGGGGTTGAAAAAGCCATATCCGGTAATCGCGTGGGCGATATAGGTTATGCAGTGCAAAGCTTTATAGAACCTTTTGGATATGGGATTGTACGCGAATTGGTGGGTCATGGAATTGGTAAAACAATGCATGAAAAACCGGAAATCCCAAACTACGGGAGAAAAGGCACAGGTCCAAAGCTTCCTGACGGATTGGTGATTTGCGTAGAGCCTATGATTAATTTGGGTACACGCCACGTGATGCAGGAAGATGATGGCTGGACAATAAAAACGGCTGATAATGCCTACTCTGCTCACTTTGAGCTGGAATTAGCAGTAAGAGCCGGAAAGCCTGACATTTTAACAAGTTACGACGAAATAGAAGAAGTTCTTAAAAACAAGAATAATTAATACATAATTAAGAATATGGTAAAACAACAGTCAATAGAACAAGACGGCACCGTTGTTGAATCATTAGGAAATGCAATGTTTCGTGTAGAGTTGGAAAACGGACACGAGATTACAGCACATATTTCCGGGAAAATGAGGATGCACTATATCAAAATTTTACCCGGAGACCGTGTGAAGCTGGAAATGTCGCCCTATGATTTAACAAAAGGGCGCATCGTTTTTCGTTACAAGTAAAGAAGTATATGTAATACAGAAATATAAAGATCATGAAAACGAGAGCATCTATTAAAAAAAGGTCTTCAGGCTGCAAAATTGTGCGGCGTAAGGGAAGGCTGTATGTTATAAACAAGAAAAATCCAAAGTTTAAACAAAGACAAGGTTAATTTAAATTCATTTGTAAATTATGGCAAGGATAGCTGGAGTAGATTTACCGAATAACAAGCATGGCGTAGTAAGCCTGACTTATATTTATGGTATTGGCCACAGCACTGCAGCAGAAATACTCAACAAAGCAAGCGTTGAGCCGCGAAAAAAAGTGCAGGACTGGACCGATGAAGAAGTAAAAGGCGTCAGAAACATTATCAACGAAGATTATACCGTAGAGGGAGAACTTCGTTCAGAAATCCAATTGAACATCAAACGATTGATGGACATTGGTAGTTACCGGGGCATTCGCCACCGGACGAGCATGCCGGTTAGAGGGCAAAGCACGAAAAATAACGCCAGAACCAGAAAAGGTAGAAAGAAAACTGTTGCCAACAAGAAGAAAGCAACCAAATAATTGACAAGTAACAAAGACAATTATGGCTAAGACAACCAAAAGAACTAAAGGATCACGGAAACGTAAAGTTGCTGTAGACCCTATCGGAAGAGCATACATTAATGCTTCTTTCAACAACATTATTATTTCTCTGACCAATGCAAACGGTCAGGTAATTTCCTGGGCATCTGCCGGGAAAATGGGCTTTAAAGGCTCTAAGAAAAATACGCCTTATGCTGCCCAAACAGCAGCAGAGGACTGCGCCAAAAGTGCTTACGATATGGGATTGCGTAAAGTTAAGGTGTTTGTTAAAGGTCCTGGCAGCGGACGTGAATCGGCTATTCGTACTATACACACCTCGGGTGTGGAAGTAACGGAAATCCGCGACATTACACCGCTGCCGCATAACGGATGTCGCCCTCCCAAGCGCAGAAGAGTATAATTTGTAAGAATAGTTTTTAAGAAAATTTTTTGAAAGCATGGCTAGATATATAGGTCCGAAAACAAAAATCGCAAGAAAATTCCGGGAACCCATTTACGGCCCAGACCGATATTTTGAAAAGAAAAAATATCCACCAGGGCAACATGGCAACTCAAAACGGAGAAAAAAACAGTCTGAATATGGTATTCAGCTAATGGAAAAACAAAAAGCTAAATATACATACGGAATCCTGGAACGCCAGTTTCGTAAAATGTATAAGAAAGCTTCCAGGAAAAAAGGGATTACAGGCGAAGTATTGCTTCAGCTTGCTGAATCGCGCCTCGACAATGTGGTTTACAGGCTTGGCATTGCCCCTACCAGGGCAGGAGCAAGACAACTGGTGAGCCACAAACACATTACCGTAAACGGAAATGTGGTGAACATACCTTCTTATGAAGTAAGAGAAGGCGATATAGTAGGCGTCAGAGAACGCTCCAAATCGCTGGAAGCTATTACAGAATCCCTCGCTACCAGAAAAAATCAGTTTGGCTGGTTCGAATGGGATGATGATAATATGTATGGTAAAATGATGCAATTGCCAACAAGAGAGCAAATTCCTGAAACCATCAAGGAACAGTTAATTGTGGAATTGTACTCTAAGTAATGCTGAAGTAGCACAAAGAATAGTTAATTAACAAGGAATTTTATTTATGGCAATATTATCTTTTCAAAAACCTGAGCAGGTCATCATGAACGAAGCAAACGATTTCCAGGGGACGTTTGAATTCAGACCGCTGGAACCCGGGTTCGGGATGACCATCGGGAATGCGCTGCGCCGTATTCTGCTTTCTTCTCTGGAAGGGTTTGCCATTACAAATGTACGTATTGAAGGGGTTGACCATGAGTTTGGAACAATCAAAGGTGTGGTGGAAGATGTTACCGATATCTTACTCAACCTGAAGCAAGTTCGTTTCAAAAAACAACTTGAGGAAGAAAACGCTGAAAAAGTACAAATTGTAATTGGTGACCAGAAAACCTTTAAAGCAGGAGACATCAATAAGTTTTTAAATGTTTTTCAGGTGCTGAATCCCGATTTGGAGATTTGCCACATGGAACCTTCTGTGAAACTGACCATAGACCTGAATATTCAAAAAGGCAGAGGATATGTTCCGGCAGAAGAAAACAAAGATGAGAACGCCCCTATGGGTACTATAGCTCTGGATTCGATTTATACGCCGATTAAAAACGTAAGCTACGATATTGAGAATTTCAGGGTAGAGCAAAAGACGGACTATGAAAAGCTGGTGCTGGATATCCAGACCGACGGCTCCATTCATCCGAAAGATGCACTTAAAGAGGCGGCTAAGCTTCTGATTCATCACTTTATGTTGTTCTCTGATGAAAAGATCACGCTCGATACCCAAGAGAAGTCTGTAACAGAAGAGTTTGACGAAAACACATTGCACACACGGCAGGTACTTAAAACCAGGCTTGCAGATATGGATCTTTCTGTTAGAGCGCTTAATTGCCTGAAAGCTGCTGATGTGGAAACAATAGGTGAGCTGGTGGCGTTCAACAAAAACGACCTGCTTAAATTCCGGAATTTCGGAAAGAAATCCCTCGCCGAGCTGGAAGAGTTGGTGAAATCAAAAGGACTTGATTTTGGGATGAATGTAGCAAAGTATAAATTAGATAAGGATTAATTGAAATGAGACACAGAAAGAAATTCAACCATCTGAAAAGAACCCGCGCACACCGCAGGGCTATGTTGGCTAATATGGCCTCATCGTTGATCATGCATAAACGCATTCAAACAACGTTGGCAAAAGCAAAAGCCTTGCGTCCATATATTGAGCCGTTAATTACAAAATCAAAAAATGATTCTACTCATTCACGGCGTACGGTTTTTAGTTCACTGCAAAACAAAGAAGCAGTGAATGAGCTCTTCAGGGAAGTAGCTACGAAAGTAGCTGATCGTCCGGGAGGATATACCCGTATTCTCAAGTTGGGTATGCGTCAGGGCGACAGCGCTGAAATGGCGATGATTGAGCTGGTGGATTATAATGAAAACCTGTTGGCTGAAAAGCAAAGCCGTAAAAAGGCCGGCAAACGCACTCGCCGCGCAGGTAAGAAGGCTACTGATGCACCTGCAAAGGAAACAGCAGAAGTGAAAGAGGAAACAGCTAAAGCTGAAGAATCTGCTACTGAAGAAGCGCCAAAAACCGATGAGCCGGTTAAAGAAGAAGCGCCGAAGACAGAAGAACCTAAGCAAGAACCTAAAGCTGAGGAAAAACCTGCTGAAGAGAAAAAGGAAGACCAGCAGGAAGAACCCAAAGCAGAGGGAAACAAAGATGAAGAAAAGGAAGAAGACAAAAAATAACTGCGGACTCTTTCCTAAAATAAATATCCCGGTAAGGCTTATGGCGTTACCGGGTTTTTTAATAATTTTTTTTGAAGTCAGATCAAGTTATGATAGTGATTTACACTATTTTTTTCTACTTTAGATATCTAAAACTCTTTCACCTATGATTACCAGATTTATAGAGGGAGAAAACCTTAAAGATAATGCGGCAGAGCTTATAGCTGGCCTTCGGCACGATATGTCAGTAAAAGGATTAATGGTATTGGCATGTGATAAAAATGGACTAACAAAAACGGATTATGAGCAAATATTGCCATCCGATCTCCCTGTTTTTGGAGGTTTGTTCCCTCAGGTAATTTATAAGAATAAGAATTATGAAAAAGGGATACTCATAATTGGGCTTTTGCATGAGCCATCTGTAAACGTGATAGAAAATGTGAGTAATACTAGCGTGTTGATTGATGAACAACTTAATGATAATTTGCTTGAGCGCGAATACGAAACCATGTTTGTTTACGTGGATGCGTTTTCTTCCCGGATTGGTGATATAATATCAGAACTTTTTAATGCGTATGGACTGGAAGTTAATTTCATAGGAGGCGGGGCCGGAAGTCTTGATATGAAACAAAAACCTTGCATTTTTACGAATCATGGCGTTTTGCAGGATGCCGTTGTTATCGCAGCCTTAAAGAACAAGAGCTCAATCGGTGTTAAACATGGATGGGAAGAGCTCAGTGGCCCTTACAAAGTGAGTAGTTCTGAGAAAAATACGATTCTTATGCTTGATAATAAACCTGCTTTTGATATTTACAAAGAGGTTGTAGAGCGGGATTCAGGCAAACAAATTGATGCCGGTAATTTCTTTCAGGTCGCAAAGGCTTATCCTTTCGGCATTAGTAAATTTGGCTCTGAAAAAATTGTTCGTGATCCCATTGTGTCAGGAAAAAATGGTGAATTGATTTGTGTTGGCGAAGTGCCTCAGAATGTGTTTGTTCATATTCTAAAAGGGAAGCCTGAGAATTTGATAAACGCCACAAGAGAGGCTTTAGACACTGCTTCAACAGATTCTCATAACAGTGGAATTACTTTCTTTATCGATTGTATTTCGCGGGTGCTTTTTCTGGAAGATGATTTTCAAAAAGAGATAAATACCGTAGCATCATCGGGCTCTTTGCTGGCCGGAGCTCTTACACTCGGGGAAATTGCTAACAGTGGAAGTGAGTTTCTTGAGTTTTTCAACAAAACTGCTGTAGTTGCCTTAATTGAAGATTTATGATTTCTGCGACGGAACAAATTCAGGTTTTATATGAGATTTCGCTGTCAATCGGAGAAGGCAATTCGCTTAAAAGTGCCGCCAAAAAAGCGTTATCTGTCTATTTGCGTAAATTGAACTGCTCTGCCGGTGTTGTTTTTCAAAGAAACCAGCAAGCAGATATTTGTTGGTTTAAAAAGATATCGACCATCCCCAAAAGGATAGAAAAGAACAGGTTTTTCCGGGAGATTATAGAGGAGATACCAACAACTGCCGAAAATCTGCAGCCATATTTAGAAGAAAATTATTTCCCCAAAACAAAATATATTGAGGATTATGGATATGCTTACCTGATGAAGCTGAAAGGGTTTGGTATACTGGTGCTGATTAAGAAAGGCCAGCCCTTGCCAGACGGGTTTCTTTATACTCTGCGGCCTTTAAATCAAAAACTGGCTGATTCCTTAATTGCTTTTAAGGACAGGGAAAACCTTCATTTGCAGTCTCAGGCCCTGGAGTCCAATAACAATGCGATTATTATTACCGATCCGCACGGCATTATAGAATGGGTGAATGAGGCATGGTGTTCATTAAATGAATACAAAAAAGAAGAAGTTATCGGCCAAAAACCTTCTATAATTAAGTCAGGCCAACATGGCAACCCATTTTATAAGGAAATGTGGAACACCATTCTATCCGGGAAAACCTGGAATGGAACACTTATAAACCGTAAAAAAGGAGGAGAATCATACTACTTTGAGTATAGTATTAATCCTGTATTTAACGGACAAGGAGAAATTATCAATTTCATCGGAACCGGGCAGGATATATCATTACGAAAAAAGGCGCTGGATGAGCTAAAGGAAAGCAAGAAAAGGTTTGAGGATATGGCGAACTTATTACCTCAACCCATCTGGGAAACCGATAACAATGGATGGTTTACCTATACCAATAAATCCGGCCACCAGGTGATGGGGTATACAGAAGAGGATATTAAAAATGGAGTGTTGTTTACAGAGCTTATCGCGCCTGCATATAGAGAGAAGATTATTGACAGGTTCCAGGACATGGTGAGAGGTGCAGAGGGGAGCCGCCAGGGCAATGAGTATTTATGTCAGCGAAAAGATGGAACAACATTTCCGGCATTGATTTTTACAACGCCAATTTTCTACGACAATGTCTTCAGGGGCGTTAGAGGTATTACCCTCGATATCTCTGAAATGAAAAAGACACAAGAAGAATTAACTATTGCTAAAGAGAAAGCAGAAAATGCTGAAAAAGCACAGTTTAACTTTCTCTCCACGATGAGCCATGAAATACGTACTCCCTTAAATGCGGTTATTGGGCTTACTAATATTTTGCTCATGCAGCAGCCATTGAAAAGGCAAAAGGAAAATCTCGATACGTTAAAATTTTCATCGCAGAATTTACTGAGTATCATCAATGATATTCTCGATTTTAATAAGTTATACAGCAATAATGTCTATCTCGAAAAAGAGGATTTTAATTTGAACGCGATCCTGAAAGGGGTGCATTTTGCGATGAGCAGTCTGGCAAATGAAAAAGAAATCTACCTGGAATATTCCGTTGCTGAAGATATACCGGAAGTGTTGGTAGGCGATAGTACGCGGTTGCAGCAAATATTAAACAACCTTGTAAGCAATGCCATTAAATTTACGCGAAAAGGTGGCGTTAAAATTAAGGTTACAACCCAAAAGAAAACAAAAAAGCAGGTATTGCTGCACTTTGAAGTGAGGGACACGGGTATTGGTATACCGGCAGATAAACAAAAAACAATTTTTGAGGAATTTCAACAAACCTCAGCCAGTATCACCAGAGAATTCGGAGGTACAGGTCTGGGATTGCCCATTGTAAAACGTTTGCTCAATTTAATGGGCAGTGATATCAAACTGAGCAGCAAATTAGGGGAAGGCTCGGTTTTTGAGTTTCAGATCAACTTCCTGATTGGACGTAAAAAGGTTGAGAAAGAGCCCGAAAATGTTACTATTGATAAATCACTCAAAGACAAGAATATCCTGTTAGTTGAAGACAACACGATTAATCAGATGGTAGCCCACAGGTTCCTGAATGAATGGAAGTGCAAAACAGACATTGCCGGAAACGGCAAAGAGGCACTGGATAAATTGAAATTGAACCAGTATGATTTGATTTTGATGGATTTACATATGCCCGTTATGGATGGATATACTACTACTGAAAAGATCAGAAAATTAGAACAGGAAGGAAAAAGCAGTATACCCATTATCGCTTTATCTGCCTCCGCCTTAGGTGAAATTGAAACCAAAGCCAGGAAATTCGGAATGGATGGGTTTGTTACGAAGCCTTTTCAGCCAGATGTTTTGTTCAATACCATGAGAAAGCATCTTACGTGATTGAATCGAAATTGATTTTACTCACATTGCTGATGCTCAAAAATCCATTCCAAATCCAGTCTTTTTAGCTTTGTGT
>JBNJGK010000012.1:22976-37567 GCA_051747665.1 Bacteroidota bacterium
CCATGAGAAAGCATCTTACGTGATTGAATCGAAATTGATTTTACTCACATTGCTGATGCTCAAAAATCCATTCCAAATCCAGTCTTTTTAGCTTTGTGTGATCAGTAAAAGCGTTTTATTTTATCTCTGAGTTTTCCCAGGTTAAGCGGAATTGCAAATTCCGCTTTTCCCAATCTTCGTATCTGTAAATCATATATCTCATTAAAGCTATCAACTTCCCAACCTCAAAGCATTTTAAGATAATTTAAAACGTTTTCGGCAAAATAATTCCATGAGCCCACAGATATGTTGTAATTTAGCAGTGAATTCATTAACAGTAAAAGAAAAAATATTATGAGCAGAATAGTAGATGTACATGCCCGTCAAATCCTCGATTCAAGAGGTAATCCTACAGTTGAAGTAGATGTGGTTACAGAAGAAGATGTATTTGGCCGTGCGGCTGTTCCTTCAGGCGCCTCCACCGGCGTTCATGAGGCCGTGGAAATGCGTGACAATGATAAAAATGCCTTTCTCGGAAAAGGCGTATTGAATGCCGTTAAAAATGTAAACAGCAAAATCAGCGAGAAGCTGATTGGTATGGAAGTTACAGACCAGCAAGCCATTGATCAGATGATGATTGATTTGGATGGCACTCCCAACAAAGCCGGGCTTGGCGCCAATGCTATTTTAGGCGTTTCTATGGCTGTGGCCAAAGCCGCTGCTCAGGAAACATATCAGCCATTATTCCGCTATGTTGGCGGCATAAGCTCTACCGTGCTGCCGGTGCCGATGATGAATATCCTTAACGGAGGTTCTCACGCTGATAACAGCATCGACTTCCAGGAGTTTATGATTATGCCTATTGGAGCTGACAGCTTTAGCGCTGCACTAAAAATGGGAGCTGAAGTTTTTCAAAACCTGAAAAAAGTGCTTTCCAAAGGCGGATTTTCCACCAACGTAGGTGATGAAGGCGGATTTGCTCCAAACCTTAAGTCAAACGAAGAAGCCATTAAAGTGGTGCTGCAGGCTGTAGAGCAGGCTGGATACAAACCGGGAGAAGACATTTTCATCGCTCTCGACCCGGCATCTTCAGAATACTACAACAAGGAAGAAAATGTGTATCACCTGAAATGGTCTACCGGCGACAAGCTTTCGCCACAGGAAATGGTAGATTACTGGCATGGCTGGACAGAAAAATATCCGATTATTTCTATTGAAGATGCCATGGACGAAGATGACTGGGACGGCTGGAAGTTGCTGACCGATAAAATGCAGGGTAAAATCCAGTTGGTTGGTGACGACTTGTTTGTAACAAATACCACGCGCCTGCAAAAAGGAATAGACCAGGGAATAGCCAACTCTATCCTGATAAAGGTTAACCAGATTGGTACCCTTACTGAAACTATCAACGCAATCAGCCTTGCCAGAAACAACGGGTATACTTCAGTTATGAGTCACCGTAGCGGTGAAACCGAAGATACTACTATTGCCGACCTGGCTGTGGCTCTGGGTACCGGTCAAATCAAAACCGGCTCTGCAAGCCGCTCAGACCGTATCGCAAAATACAATCAGTTGCTGCGTATAGAAGAAATGCTGGGTGAGGCTGCGGTTTATCCCGGTAAAAATTTCAAGTTTCTGAAATAATAGAATGACTTTTTAATTGTTTGATTGGGCGGCTATTTGTAGCTGCCCTTTTTTATTTTTGCACAATGGAACGAACATGGAAATTGTATTCTTTTTCAGAGCTTCCACCTGAAAAACTCTATGAGATATGGAAACTCAGGGAAGAAGTTTTTGTGGTGGAGCAGAATTGTATTTATCAGGATGCTGATGGAGAAGATGTTGAAGCTTTTCATTTATGTGCATTTCATGATAATGAGCTGGCAGCTTACTGCCGCATATATCAAAAAGACAGTGAAATACATATCGGCAGGGTAGCAGTGCGAAAAGCCTTTCGGGGCAATAAACTGGCTTATGATCTGATGAAAGAGGCACACTACCACGCGAAACGCGTCTTTCCTGTTAATAATGGTATTTTTATATCAGCTCAAACGTACTTGAAACCGTTTTACCTGAAGCTGGGATATGTCATAACCGGAGAGCCATATCTCGAAGATGGCATCCCGCATATCCCAATGCATAAGGCTATTGATTAACGCGCAACCCTGAGGGCAATCGCATAGCAACACGCGTGCCTGATGGTTGCCCGTTTTTATACAGGTCAAAGATTTTTAGAGAAATAACCTCTGAACCTTTGAGATTATTAAAATAGGCAATCAGGTTTCTCATGGTTTTTATAGAATGATTTCTGGATAAAAGGGTGTTGTTGTCCTTAGCTTTTTCGCGGCCAATTCCGTTGTCTTCTACAATGATTATCAACTCTTCATTTTCCTTGTGGATGTCTATTTTGAGTAAACCTCCTGTTTTTAGGGGCATCAAACCATGTTTGATGGCATTGTCAACGTGTATCTGGATGAACTGTTTAGGGATATGCGTCATGGTTTCCACATTAGCGCCTACATTTATCTCATAATCAAACTTTTCTTTAAACCTGTATTTTTCTAATTGCAAATAGTTTCTCAGCAACTCTAATTCGTTATCCAATTGATGGAAAAGCCGGGTTTTGTTATCGTAAGTATATCGCAGCACTTTGGCAAAAATGGTAAGCTGTTCATAGGCTTCCTGCCTGTCCGTTTTGAGAATGGCTGCGGCAACCGAGTTCAACACATTAAACGTAAAATGAGAGTCGAGTTGTTTTTGAAGGAAATCAAACTGGAGCCGGTTGTAGACATTGAGCTTATGAAAACGGCGTTTTCTTATCAGAAAAGAGATTTTGATAAAAACAAAGCTTAGCAGGAAAACATAAAAAAAGTAGCTCAGTATCAAAATCGCTTTATCATTCTTATTGCTAATAAATTCATCGAACGAATCAAAACTGAACAGCAGGAGTGGAATGATTATCATTACAGATACCCCTAATGCCTGAGCCAGGTGAACCAGATGTGTTTTATTGTATCTTGTAATCATAATTTTCCGGTATATTAATTATTACTCTTGTTCCGGCAGCTTTGCGTTTGTTGTACAAATCCTGTATTTTTAATGTGATTTTATGTTTGTTATATTTATTAAACAAAGACAAGTATTCTGAAATAATCTGATTTCCTTTTCCTGTGCTGTCATATTTCTTTTTCGCAGCTTCTGTCCGGCCAATGCCATCGTCTTCAATAATAATTTCTACTCCTTCTTTTTGATTGTTGAGTTTGATAATCAGGTTTCCTTTAGCGCTTTTCAATCTAAGACCATGATTGATAGCGTTTTCTACGAATGATTGGATGATCATTTTCGGGACGGGCATCATCATATCCACTTGTTCATCAATTTCAAAGCGGTAATCAAATAGGCCTCTGTATCTGACTTGCATTATGCTGATATAGTCTTCTACAAACTGCACTTCGTCTTCCAGTGAGCGGGTCATAGAATCAGCCTCCGTGAGTGTATTTCGTATCAGTTGGCTAAACCTTTGTAAGTTGTTGTACGAGGTGTTTTTTTGATCTTTCAGGATAGACAAGCCTATGGCGTTCAAGGCATTCAATGTGAAATGCGGATCGATTTGATTTTTGAGGGTAGTGAGCTTTAAACGAGACATAGTCCGCTCCTGCTCCAGTGACCTGACTACTATTGATTTCTGGATAGAATACGCAATCAAATAAAGAAAGATAAAAATAGTTGCATAAAGCACGTATTTCAGGAAATAGGTGTTGTTGTGTGTGTAAGACAGCAAATACCAGTGATTTAAGTCTTTAACAGACAAATGAATCCCTTCGTTGGTTATTTTTTTACTCAGCGTGATCCGGCTGCTTTTAATCTCAGGTAATGTGAGCACAGTGGCGTCTTTAAAACGACTTTGGTAAATTGTTAGCCGGTTTTTGCTTGGTATCCATTGAATAATCTCTTCTGTGTTATCATTATTGATGTCAGTAGTGTGAAATTGACTGTTTTTCGTTTGCGGTACGTTGTGTTTCCGTATCTTTTGGAAATCATGATTCATTAAAACGATTTCGTCATTTTGCGTAGATACATAAAACTGATTTGGCGAAAGTGAATTCGGTTGAAAAACAGCAGAATAGCGGCGCTCCGGGGTTGCAGGTTGCGTGCGGTTAATTAATTTGCCCTCTGTATTATAGCAATGCAGGCGTGTAGTATCTCGCTCAAACAGGCTTTTTTCAAGCGCCAAAATCATGGCCTCGTCTTGATAGGATAACGGAAGTACTTCTAGAACAGTTCCTTGTTCTTCAAAAGGAATGGGATCAAAGGCATATTCCAGTTTTTGATTCAGGACCATAAGCCAGGCCTTACTATCCGGAAATGGAACCGGATCGGTGTCAGAATAATAATTGGTGATGGTATTGTCGCCGCTGAAATATGTTTTGCCATTCTTTGCATCCTTGATTTGCTTCACATTTTGTAGAATCACGCCTGAGGGTGGCGATTGCAAAAGCTTTTCATTAGCCCAGTCAAAACAATAGACTCTGCGTGGTTTTTTCGAATATTTTCCGTAAACACTGAAAACAGACTCTTCATATCCGTCGTTGTTCAAGTCGGAATGCAAAATAGGAGATACATCATAATCAGGATTTTCATAATGTTTTGGGATGGTGGTGATGAACCTTGTTTCCGAATTCCCATGATGTTTATCGCTCATGTTATATCGATTTAAAAACAAGGAATCTTTATACAGTGTTAAAATATAAATCTCATTCTTTCCATCCTGATCATAATCAGTGAAAGCCAGACTTTTATTGTTAACTTTTCCTTTCAGGTTCCAAACATTGGAAAGCGCTTGTTTTTGATTATAAAAATTAATGTATGAATAATCATGGTTCACAGTTGATATGCTGATCCTTTCAGATAAACCATTTCCGCTTAAGTCTTCGTAATGAATGTGGTTGTTGTAGAAAATATTTTGATGCTCAATAATTTTTGCTTTGTATCTATCAAAAATAGGAGGGATGAATGCAATGATGATCAACCCAACTGCCAGGGCAATGATAACCGGGTATGCCATTGTGAATTTTATCTTATGAAGCCCTGTGCTCATAAACGCAATTTATGTGTGTTCAAAGGTATCGATAAAATCGTTTTTTCCCAACTATAAGGCCGTAATAATTTCTGCCAGCAAGCTTTTCACATCTTCTGTTTTATGTTTAAAAACGTCAACAATGTCCTCCCACGTGGCATGCTTTTCATCCTCTTTCCAACTGTCGTAGTCTGTAGAAATCGCAACAGCAGCGTACTTCAGCTTGGCTTCATTGGCGAGGATGGCTTCAGGGGCGATGCTCATATTTATGATATCAGCGCCCCAGCTCCTGAACATCTTCGATTCTGCCCGGGTAGAAAACCGGGGGCCTTCTATGGTTATAACCGTAGCTTGCTCGTGGATATGATGCCCGGTTTCTCTGGCTTTTTTCACAATGGATTTCCTCAAGGCTTTATCAAAAGGGTCAGGCATAGCGGTATGAACCGGTCCGCTGTTTTCAAAGGAACTGTGAAAGGTGTTTTCGCGATGCTTTGTAAAATCAATGAACTGGTCAGGTACCACCAAATGCCCTGTGCCTATTTCTTCCCGCAAGCTGCCACAGGCTGTAGTTGCAATAATCATGGTAACACCACACTTTTTTAGCGCGCTGATGTTAGCCCGGTTATTAACCTGGCTGGGTGAGTATTGATGATTTCTGCCGTGTCGCGAAATAATAAAGACTTCTTTGTTTTGTTGAAGTCTTCCATGGTAAATACTGCTGCTGGGGTTTCCATACTCTGTGCTTATGTTTAGCTCTTCGTAGTCCTCAAAAATGTTCAGTGTTTCAAGGCCGGAGCCTCCTATGATTCCTATTTTCATCGTATGGTGTTTTACCTGTGTTGTCATTTATGTCAAATTCCTTCAAAACTACAAAAAACGCCGCGGTGTTGGTCCGCATGCTTAAATCTTTTTGAAAGGTTTGAATATTATATATGCTTTTGGTCCAAAAAGTATCATTTTTTTAATTAATGACGTAATATGCCGTTTATCAGAATGATATTAAAACCGAATTATCAGGAGGAAATTACTTTTTTGAGCTGTTAACATAGTTACTTTTCTATACATACAGAATATTAGACTTTTATGGCTTCAATACAGATTTTTAACGTAGTCAATGAAGTTTCGATATTTACCAAATTCTAAATAACAGATTCCCGCCCGTACCGAATGGCACGTTCGGGCGGGCCGCTCTTCATCACTCCGCTATCGCTTCGTGATTTGTGCGGAATGACGTGGCTATAGGGATCAGCAAAATGCCGTCATTTCGCAGCCCATGTTTCGCGCTATAAAAGATTAGGCATTTTTAAAGCCCTATAAGCGAAACATTGGGCAAGACCCGCCCGAACGACTGATATCATTCAGTCGGGCGGGAATCTGATTCACAATATTCTTCTTATGCTGACATATTCACCCCTTTGAATGTTAATTTCAAAATTCAATAAGTAATCAGGTTTACACCAAATCATAGATTTTCATACTATTAACCTATAAACCTGATAACATATCAACGAATTAAACTGAACGCATACATATTTTCACAGTAAGGCATGAAAAAGCTTTCCCAATAGGCTGGAAATTTGTACTTTCGTTCCCAAATGGAGGCAATTAAAACGATATCTTTAATCGGAGCGGGCAATGTAGGCGTAAATCTCGGCAAATCACTAAAAAAAGCCGGTTACACTTTTAACTGTGTATACAGCCGTCGCATTGATAAGGCCCGCAAATTAGCAACAGCTTTAGAAACCAATCCTGTAAATGAGTTGGATAAGGTTACACAAAGCGATATGACACTCCTTGCTATTCCTGATACTGCAATAGTATGGGCAGCCGAAAGGCTAAGCCACAGGCATCCGTTTTTGGTTCATGTTTCCGGCTCTACGAGTCTGGATACAATAAGACCATATGCATCTCAGTCCGGCGTATTGTACCCGTTGCAGACTTTTTCGGTATTTAAGGAGATTGATTTCTCAGATATACCGCTATGCATTGAAGGGAGCTCAAAAAATACAACTGAGCAATTAAAAGCAGTTGCTTCAGCGATAACAAAAGATGTGCGGGAGGTTAATTCAGGGCAGCGGCTTTCCATTCATCTTGCCGCTGTGTTTGCGTCTAACTTTGTCAACTATCTGAATATCGAAGCTGCCGATATCCTCGAAAAAGCCGGCGTGTCAAGAGATATTTTGTTCCCTTTGATGCGTGAAACCCTGAATAAATTGCTGGAGTATAAACCAAAGGACGCCCAAACAGGCCCTGCGGTGCGGAAAGACCACGGAACAATGGCGAAACATATTGAAGTGTTAAATTTGCATCCTGATAAACAAAAAATTTACCGGATTTTAAGTGAACAGATTCAACGAACTTTTGAAGATTAATTTATGGGGAGAAACTATAAGGCCAATCTGCATGCGATAAATACATTCGTATTGGATTATGACGGCGTATTAACCGATGGAAAAGTGATATTAACCTCTGAAGGAGAAGCTCTGCGTACGGCTAATGTAAAAGACGGATATGCTATGCAGCTTGCCGTAAAAAAAGGGTATAACATCATGGTTATCTCTGGTGGGTATTCCAAATCTACTTTATTGCGGCTTAAGAATTTAGGGATAAGTGAAATACACCTCGGAGTTGAACATAAGCTTGAAACGTATCATGAAATGATGGAGAAATATCAATTGAATGCGGAGCAAGTAATTTATATGGGCGATGATATACCCGATATCAAACCGATGAGCGAGGCTGGCATAGCCTGTTGCCCGGCAGATGCCGCTGAGGAAGTCAAAAAAATCTCTCATTACATTTCTCACAAAGAAGGGGGTACAGGTTGTGTAAGAGACGTCATTGAGCAAGTGATGAAAGTGCATGATAACTGGATGGATGGAGACGCACATCATTGGTAGCCATGGATTACCTCAGGCTAACCAGATGGAAAAATGTGTTGATGGTGCTTGCCACGCAGGCTTTCACGCTCTTTTTTGTGATAAAACCTTTTTTGAGCTACACAGCATTGTTTTCAGTTCAAAATGCAATTGTTTTTCTGGCCATAGGATTAGCCTCCGTTTTCATATCTGCAGGAGGCTATGTAATCAATGATTATTATGATGTGGACATAGATAAGGCGAATCGTGTTACTGTTATTGTTGGAGAAAGCATCCCACAGTTGTATGCTTTCCGGTTTTACCTTACGCTCACCGTAATGGGAGTTTTGGCAGGTATTGCTGCCGGAGTTATTCTGAAAAACACCTTGTTCATTGGCAGTTTTCTGGTTGTTGTCTTTCTCCTGTGGAGCTATTCCCGCTCGCTTAAGAAAATTTTTCCGTGGGGAAACCTGCTGGTGGCTCTCTTGTCTGCTTATCCTGTTTTAATCATGTATTGGGCGGCAAGTTTGATTTATCCTGAAAGCCTTAAAGCAGATGGTTCCTGGCTAATGATGAAATATTTTGTTTTGGGATATGGGTTTTTTGCTTTCGCGGTCCATTTTCTGCGTGAGATTATTAAAGATGCGGAGGATTACAGTGGCGACAGCGCTTTTGGAGCGCGAACACTACCTTTGTTAGCCGGGAAAAAAAGAACAGTTCATGTTTGTCTCGCGCTTAGCGCGGCTATAATGCTGTCATTGTTGTATGCACAGGTTCTGCTTTTGAGTCAGGATTTTATTTTCATCTCAGGTTATCTTTTAATTGTCCAGGTTTTATTTATTGGTTTATTGATGAAGTTGCGAATAGCACAAAACCCGGAGGATTTTCACAAGGCCAGTGTTGATGCAAAGTACATTATGCTGGCAGGTATTAGTTCTATGATTTTAATTCCGATTGTTTTATGAATATTGAACGCTTAAATCCCAATTTGAAAGGCTATCGTTTTATTTTGGCTTCGGGCTCTCCCCGCCGGAAAACGCTGTTAGAGCAATTAGGTTTGCCTTTTTCCGTAAGCGTGCGTCCGGTTGAAGAAACTTTCCCGGAAGGGTTAACACCCGGAGAAACAGCCATATTTCTTGCTGAAAAGAAGGCAAGCGCTTTTCCTGCTATGGATATTCCTGAAAAAACCATTGTTATAACCTCAGATACGGTTGTGGCTGTTCATGACCAGGTTCTCGGAAAGCCTGCTGATGAGCGGGAAGCCGCTAAAATGCTTTGGCAGCTTTCCGGGCGTGCTCACGAAGTGATTACGGGTGTTTATCTGAAATCGCAAACCAAAAAAGTACACTTCGGTATTTCCACGAAAGTGCATTTTAAAAACTTATCAGAAGCAGAAATAGCATATTATGTACAAAATTACAGTCCGCTGGATAAAGCCGGCGCCTATGGTATACAGGAGTGGATCGGGCTGGCAGCCATAGAACGAATTGAAGGCTCTTATTTCAACGTTGTGGGTTTGCCTGTGCATGCTTTGTATGAGCAGTTGCTGAAGTGGTAAGCGGCCTTTACCCGAACAGTTGCTGCAGCGTCTGCATATTTTGTTCGTTTTGTATGTTTTTCCCTTCTTTTGTGTGAAGATGTGCTATCCGGTCTTTGTAGGTTTCCGTGATTTTGGCCCGGACGATTTTCATAGTACTGTTAAGCATTTTGTTTTCTTCCGTAAACCCTTCAGGTAAAACAGCTATAGCCGTAGGCAGCCACCTTTCGGGGAAAACTTCCGGATGGTCTTTTGTAGCCCGGTATTTGTCGAACTGGCCTTTTACTTCTTCTAAAAGCGCTTTTTTGCCTTCAGTAGTTCGTAAATCGAGATCATTATCATCAGCAAACCGTTTTGCGCTTTCCTTGTTGATATGAACCAGCGCTGTGGTGTAAGGATCCTGGTTGTTATGCAGGATCATTTGCTCTATCAGGGCGCTGTGTTCGGTAACCGTTTCTTCAATGCTTTCCGGACTGTATTTTTCGCCGTCGTTGCTGATAAGCAAACTCTTGAACCTGCCAAGCACATAGAGGAAGCCATCCGGGTCCATGTAACCAAGATCTCCTGTATAAAGCCAGCCCTCTTTCAGGGTTTTTTGAGTGGCTTTTTCATTTTTCCAGTAAGAATGCATTACATTCGGACCTCTCACTACGATCTCGCCTTTTTCACCCGTCGGGAGAATATTACCGTCTTCATCACGGATTGTCAGCTCCATCTCCGGCACAAGTTTACCTGAAGCGCCTAATTTGTGGGCATGTGTGGCATTGCTTGAGATGATTGGCGAGGACTCTGAAAGCCCGTATCCCTGGAACATCGGCATGCCAATGGCATAGAAGAAACGTTGTAAATCTATGTCCAGCAAGGCGCCACCACCAACAAAAAACTCAAGACGCCCACCAAAATTATCCCGGATTTTTTGGAACAATATTTTATCATACAAATTCAGCAACAGCTTGTCTGTAAAGCTTCCGCCTTTATTGTAGCCCTCTTTGTTGTATCGATAGGCTACTTTTAGCGCATGGTTATATAGCTTCCATGTTGTTTTGCCTTTTTGGCGGATGCCGTTTTCGATGTTCTTTTTAAAGTTTTTGGCCAGCGAAGGCACACTAAGCATCAGGTGCGGACGAATTTCGTTGATGTTTTTTGGGATATTGCGCAAGGTTTCCATAGGTGTTTTGCCTGCTTCTACGGAGGCTATCGAAGCGCCCTTTTTCATCAGGCTGTAAAGCCCGGCAGTATGCGCAAAAGAGTGGTCCCACGGTAATACAATAAACATAATAAAATGCTGTGGAATCTCCATCAATGCGCAGCCCTGCTTTGCGTTAGCAGTGTAGTTGTTGTGGGTTAATACGATTCCTTTTGGGTCTGCTGTGGTTCCCGATGTATAGCTGATGTTGGCAAAAGCATCCGGACTTACGCCCTGCCACATTTTGTCAAACTCCTCCCGGTTTTTAGTGAGATAGGATTTTCCGTTTTCCAGGATTTTTTCTTTGTGAAGCATATCAGCCCCCGCCTCAGGGATATCGTCCAGCAGAATCACTTGCTTCAGGGTATGTAGTTTTTCTTTAATGCGTTGCAGCTTAGGAAACTGCTGCTGTGAGATAATCAGGTTTGTGCAGCCTGCATGCTCTATTCTGAAAACCAACTCCGGATCGCTCAGCTTCGTAGACAGGGGCACGCATACCGCACCATTGTATAACACCCCCAGTTCACTCATGATCCAGTCGTTGCGGCCCTCAGAGAGTAAAGCTACGCGGTCTCCAGGCTCCAGGCCGGCTTTTTTCAGCCCGGCAGCGAACTGATGTACAAGCTCCCGAAATGCTTTATAACTTGTGCTTTTGTAGGTTCCTCCTTGCTTTTCCCACAGATAAGGAAGCTCAGCGTATTTGCCGGCATAATGTTCAAAAAACTGAGGAATGCTTTCCATAGACTTAAAATTTTGGGTTAAAAGTAATGAAAATATGAGTTCTGTTATCAGCACTGCATTCGTGGCAGTTGTAAGAGAATTCGTATTTTTGTGCTGACGATTGAAAACAGGAATATGAAAAAACCTACGATATTAGTTACAAACGATGACGGAGTGCATGCCCCGGGCCTTCGCAAGCTGATTTCCATCATGCGCGATTATGGCAGGGTAGTGGTAGTAGCCCCTGACAGCGGACAATCAGGGGTTGGTCACGCCATCACTATTCAAACGCCGCTGCGGCTTGTAAAACAAAATGAGGATAAGGATTATGTTGAGTACGCCGCTAATGGAACGCCCGTAGACTGCGTTAAGCTGGGGCTGAAAGTAGCGCTTACGGAAAAGCCTGACTTATTGGTGTCAGGAATCAACCATGGCTCAAATGCTACAATTAATGTAGTTTATTCAGGAACAATGGCCGCCACTATAGAAGGATGCATGTCAAGAATCCCCTCTATCGGCTTTTCGCTTGATGATTATGCCTATGCGGCAGATTTTGAGCCCTCAGAGCCATTTATCCGGCGGATTGTGGAGCATGCCCTGAAGGAAGGTATGCCGGATGCTACATGCCTGAACGTGAACATTCCTGCAGCATCGCAAAAAGACATCAAAGGCATTAAAGTATGCCGCCAGGGTATTGGCTACTGGGATGAACGTTTTGATCACCGCACAGATCCGCGTAAGCGAGAATATTTCTGGCTTACAGGAGAATATGTCAGTTTGGATGGAGATGCAGATACGGATGAATGGGCGTTGAGGAATAATTTTGTGTCTGTGGTTCCTGTGAAATTTGACCTCACGAATTATGATGCTATGAAAGAATTTAATTCGCTGAACCATGATACCTGATTTTCTGAAAAAGGATAGCACTGCGTTAGGAATAATTTTAGGGTTGTTTTTGCCGGTATTGTTGTTTCTTCTGATAAGAGGCGGAATACACCTGATTGAGGCATTTATTGTGCAGGTTTCATTAAAGTTTCATTATACTCTGTTGCTCAGTACAATTATTAACCTGTTTACCCTTCGCTATTATTTAGTTAACCTGAAATATGAAAAAACGGGCAAAGGCGTTTTGGGCGTTACATTTATCTACGTCATTTTATATTTTCTCTTCTTTCATCCGTAAAAGCAAGTTTGAATGATGCTCAGGAAAGGGTCTTTTTTATGAAATATTATCTGATTGCCGGAGAAGCTTCAGGAGATTTGCACGCCTCATACTTGATTCGCGCCCTGAAAAAGGCTGATCCGGGAGCGGTATTCCGCGGATGGGGTGGTGATTTGATGGAGCAGGAAGGGATGCAACTTGATCAGCATTATCGTGATGTGGCTTTCATGGGGTTTTATGAAGTGCTCGTGAACCTTCGTAAAATATTAGGGAATTTTAAAAGATGTAAGCAGCAGATACAATTCTTTAAACCCGATGCTTTGATACTGATTGACTACCCGGGCTTCAATCTGCGTATGGCTGAATATGGCGCTAAGCAACCGTTTAAGGTGTTTTATTATATCGCTCCGAAAGCCTGGGCGTGGAAGTCTTCAAGAGCCAAAAAAGTGAGCCGGACGGTTGATTTGCTGCTATCTATACTTCCTTTTGAACCGGCATTTTTTCAAAAATACGGAGTCAATGTGGAGTATGTGGGCAATCCTTTGCTTGATGAATTGCAATTAACTGAAGATAAGCATGAGCGCAATGCTTTTGAAATGGAGGAAGGATTATCTGAGAAACCGATTATTGCATTATTTCCGGGTAGCCGCAAGCAGGAGATAGATTCCATTCTGCCGGAAATGCTTGAGGCGGTGAAAAAATATGAAGATTATCAGATTGTGATTGGAGGAGCGCCGGGCTTTAAAGCTGATTTTTATGATCGCTATCTTCAAAAACTTCCTGCAAAAGTGCTTTTTAATCGCGGACAGCAACTGATGAAATTCTCCAAAGCAGCCCTGATTACATCGGGCACGGCCACACTGGAAGCTGCACTGCTAAACCTCCCGCAGGTAATTTGTTACAAGGGCAATCCTGCTTCTGTTCTCATTGCAAAAAGATTGGTTAAAATCAAATTTATCGGTCTGGCCAATTTGATTATGGATGAAGCTGTCATCCCAGAGCTGATTCAGGAAGAGATGACGATTAAGAACATGCAAACAGAGCTGGATAAGATGCTGTTTGATAATAAGAGGCGCGAAAAGCTCTTTGCGGATTACAGACGATTGAAACAGCGCATGGGCGGCAGCGGAGCTTCTGAAAAAGCAGCAGGGCTCATTGAGGCTGCACTCACAGAAAATGACGTTCAGGCAAAGAAATAGACCAATATCGCACTATAAACCAGCGCCGGAAGCATGTTAACCACATTGATGTTTTGGATATTCAGAATTCTCAACCCCAATCCCAGCAGCATAATTCCGCCAACGGCAGACAGCTCATTGATGTAGATTTCTGTGGCGTGCTCCTGAAAGTATTCGGCAAGCAGGGTAATACCACCCTGGTAAATCAATAACGGAACGGCTGAAAACATCACGCCAATTCCCATTGCTGATGCCAGCGCTATTGAAGAAAACCCATCCATAACAGACTTGGCCAGTAAAAGGCGGGGCTCGTCTCCCAGGCCTTCTTCTATTGCTCCTAAGATAGTCATCGAACCCATGCAGTAGAGTAAAAACGCGCTTATCAATCCTTCTGAAAAGCGCTCATTACGGGTTTTTAAATGTTTTTTAAGGTAGTCGCTAAAACGCTCGATTTTCTTATCTAGTTTGAGCGCCTCGCCGGTGAGGGAGCCCAACACCAGGCTGAAAATCAGCAAAAGGATTTCTTCTGATACCAAAGCCATTTTCACTCCCAGAAAAAGGGTGAAAAGGCCGATGGCCTGAAAAACCACAGAAACATATCTTTCCGGAAGTTTTTTATTCAACAGCAGTCCAACTAAACTTCCTGCAATTACAGCAGCCACATTTATGAAAGTTCCGGTCATAGTCTGGCAAATGTATGAAATTGTTTTTTCTTTTATGAGCCTGGTATAAGGGATAATCATTGGGGAAAAATCAAGTCCGTTGAAAACGAAATGAAAGATTCCGATAGCGGGATTTGCAATTTGCACTTTTATTATCTATCTTCGTTATCAGACAATTAGCCGTTGATAAAAGGTTAAGGCCCATAAAATAAGCGATAAGTAACCGCCTTAT
>JBNJGK010000013.1:0-35536 GCA_051747665.1 Bacteroidota bacterium
TATTGCTTGCTGACTTTATGGATTATTCTTCCGTTATCACGGAGAATTTCAAGCACGTACATGCCTTTTGGCAGAATGTTGCCATGATTATCGCGGCCGTGCCATTGCAGGTTTCCTTGTCGGGATAATGCTTCTTCACCGAATATCTTAACCGTTTTCCCATGCAAATTATGGATACGGATTTGACGGACATCATCCTTTAGTTCCACATGCAGTACCTGGCTGAACGGATTTGGATATACCTCTATAGACTCTGCGTTTACTGTTTGATTTGAGGTATTTACTGTCACATCAAAAGTCAATGGTATTTCCGTTTCGGGTTGCAGCGGGTCATTGCTTGAAATAATCAAGCTTCCGGTATAGGTGTCCACGGCAAGGCCTGTGGCATCAAAATAAATATTGAGATTAGCGCTGTTTCCGGGATTGACAACCCCAGATTGTGTAGTGCTGTAAGCCCATCCGTCTTCTTCATCAAAGGTAAAATCCACCTCAAAGCTCAGGTCTGCTTCACCCGTATTGTGTATCTGGAACGTTTCCTGGGTTTGATTATCGACCATGGCTGTTGTTTCGATGGATTCAACGTCAACCTGAATTTCTGCAACATTGGTGGGCACAGGATAAAAATCATGCGGGTCGTGCGGCCCGATGTATGGATGGTTTTCGCTCCGGCCCGACTCGTCAGCAGCATGAATATAGTAATAGACTTCCGTAGCTTCATCGGGTACAGGCAATGTAGCCTCCCATAAATCTCCAGACGTGTTTTCCATCATCACATGTTCATAAGCGCCTTCTTCTTCAAACTTGTAATATACTTTTACAGAATCCTCATAAATGGTCTCGCCGCTGAAAGGAATAATCTCGGCTTCAATCGTGTAATCTTCTTCACGTTCCATAGAACCAAGTATAGGCATATGCTTGATTTTCAGCATCTCCTTATCGGCCATTTCGTGCGTGCGGCAATGAAGCGCGTCTGTATTTTGCCATGAATAAAAATCCACACCGATAATTTCATAGCCCGGCATCGCTTCCTGCCATGATTCCAGGGCCTCATCATCCCACTCACTTCCGGTAGTTGGCACAAAAACGCGGTCGTTAAGGATAAGCGAATTGGTATAAGGTGTATCAGGTGCATCGCCCGGCGTAAAAACCCGGTAAACCTGGTAGGGCGTGCCCCAATCCGACATCGTATTTTCGTAGTAATCCGCTACAGCTTCAAAATCTTCATAACGGTAGTCGTCTTCAGGCACCTGTCCAATAATGATTTTGTCCGTGTCCAGAAACTTAGCCCATGTATCGATATGCTCAATGTAATCATCCAGCGGGTCTTCGTTAAAGTGATATTGTTCCACGCCCAGATAGTCGTACGCCAGCTCATCAATTTCCTCATCCGTATAGTCATTTTCATCCATCACCAACGTAGTGGAAGAGGCCTGCGTGCGCCCTGTGGCCATGTAATTGCCTCCGGTATGAACCAGGTTCATGCCAAACAGCTCAAGCCCGAGCGAATCGGCAATCACAATGGGAATATCATCATCATAGGGTCTTGGACGGTTGTAGGGAAAGTTGATTATGCCTATTTGCTGATCGCCATATTCCACATACCACGGGCCGTAATCACGCGTCCAGTAAGAGTCTGTGGGGGCATGAATAAACTTGACATTATCCATATTTACGCCGGCATCTGTGAAATCTTCCGTAGCGTCATTTTCCTGGTTTGTTCCGCTAACGATAGTAGAAACCAGGATCTCCTCAGAAAACGTAGCAACCAAATCCAAAGGAATTCCCAGTGGATAGCGAATCAAAACAGATTCCATCGGCTCATATTCTGCAATAGCACGCACATCGCCTTCCGGCGGATCCGTTACAAAAAAGTCACGGCCTATTTCATCAATCCGTTGTTTTTCTTCTTCGGTGAGGTGCTGTGGCAGCGGATCTTCTTCGTATTGTGCCAACACCGGGTTCTGAAAGACCAAAATCAGCATCAAGGGTGCCAAAAGTAAAAGTTTTTTCATTGCTTAATATTTTATTGTATTGATTATCGAATGCTAACGAGCCAAAAGTATATCCGTTTGAGAATTTCCATCCCAAAACTACAAGTAATCCTCTTTTAAATAACAGTTTTGATTCCTGAAATTCTTTCGGCTTTTGCAAATTAACAACTTTTTTAATTGTTCTAATGACAGATATTCCATAGCAGTTGGTTGCATGTGAAGTTTACACAATAGAAAACAAAAGTTCAAAAGATTCATCCGGCTGCATGTTCTTTTTTAAGCTGTATACGGAAAACAGAACCCTGCCCGGGTACTGATTTCTTTACCATTATTTTGCCTTTGTGATAGTACTCTATGATTCTCCGGGCCAGAGTTAATCCAAGACCCCATCCGCGCTTTTTACTGGTATAACCGGGTTCAAAAACATGCTTCAAATCATCGCGGCTGATGCCTTTGCCGTTATCTGTAACATCCACATACACCCATTTTTCGTCTTCGGTGATGTCTATACTCACTTTTCCTTTCCCATTCATCGCATCTACTGCGTTTTTACACAGGTTTTCAATGACCCACTGAAACAGGTATTTGTTTACCGGAGCTACAATTACAGCATCGTGCTGAAAGCCATAGCTGTATTGGATATTTTTGGATGTACGGTTTTTGAGGTATTCTACCGCTTCATGAATCACAGGCACGATATTCTCTTCTTTCAGGTTTATCTCAGACCCAATTTTAGAAAATCGCTGAGTAACATGATTGAGCCTGAAGATATCTTTTTCCATCTCATTGATGATGGATTCATCCACGTTTTTCATTTTAAGCATTTCCATCCATGCCATCAATGATGAAAGTGGGGTACCCAACTGATGCGCCGTTTCTTTTGCCATGCCTGCCCAAACCTGGTTTTGTTCAGAGCGGCGGGCGGAGCTGAAGACCATATAACCCAAAAAGATGAATAAACCAATCACGCCAAACTGGATATACGGATAGTACCTGAACTGCTTGAGAATAAAGGAATCGCGATAAAATATAAAGCTGGTTCCATAGCCCGTAAACTCAATCCGGATGGGTTTGTTTTCGCTTTGCATTACGCTTAGGGTTTGCTGCAGCGAGGCACTGTCTTCCAGAACCGCCTCGGACACATTCCCTGAGGCTATGACTTCCTGCCGTGAACTGTCTGTAATAATCACAGGCAATGAGGCTGAGTTAATGACTACTTCAGAGAAGAAAGAGTTGATGAGCTCATCCAGATACGCTTGCAGTTGCTGAAAAACCCTGGAATCCTTGTAATAGTAATAATTCACATTCTGCGACTGCATGTCCTTGCCAATACGCCCGGAATAATAATCAAAAACGATAGGCGGATAATTGCTGAATTCTTCTTTCAGTTTGCCGGTAAGGTAATCAACCGTGTCGGGATCAAAACTGACGTTTTTGGCTGATGTGATTTTACCCTTGTTGTCGGTAAGTACCACCGGAATGGTTGTATTGCTTGAAATAATTTCTGAGTAAAATGTAATGTCTTCAGACGTATCGGCTACCACTAACCTGCGCGTAGCTTCAGCCAGCAGCTCCACTTTCCGGCGCTCTTCCTCGCGCAGTTGCTCAAAAAATCCTTCGGTGTTTTTTACCAGGCTGGCTTTCTGATGTATGCTTTGCGCCCAGATTTCCACGCTGCGGCGTTCTTCATTGGCCATCTGCTGTATAAGGTGGTTGGTATACCACAACGAAGCAGCTATGATTAACCCTGCGGCAATCATCAGGCTCCGTTTCCATAACTTTTTTTTCTTTAAACTGGTCATAAATACATTAACGCAAAAGAAATCGTTCTGGTACTTCTATTTCTGTAAGGTGTATAATAGTGCGATTTCATCCTTCCAGCCCTCCGGGTCGGGTGTTTCAAGAATCATCGGGATATCAGCAAACTGTTTTTTATTCACAATCCATCTAAAACCCTCCACCCCAATGGCTCCCTGACCAATCTTCTCATGCCGGTCTACCCTGCTTCCGAGCGCTTTTTTGCAATCATTCAGATGAAATCCTTTCAGATATTCAAGTCCGATTATATCATCAAAATCTTTAAAGGTTTTCTGAAAAGCCTCTTCTGTGCGGATATCATACCCGGCAGCAAAGCCGTGGCATGTGTCATAGCAGACGCCTGCACGGGATTTGTCTTCTATTTTGCTGATGATATAAGCCAGTTGCTCAAAATTAAACCCCAGGTTGGTTCCCTGGCCGGCAGTGTTTTCCACAACGGCCCTTACTCCCTGCGTTTTATCCAGCGCCATATTCACCGACCCGGCTATGGTATCGAGGCATTCTTCCTCAGAAATCTGCTTAAGGTGACTGCCGGGATGAAAATTCAAGGCAGGGATACCAAGTTGCTCGCAACGCTGCATCTCATCCAGAAACGCATTTCTGGATTTTTCGAGTTTTTCCTTTTCGGGATGACCTAAATTAATAAGATAACTGTTGTGAGGCAGAATAAACTGTTTCTCAAATCCATACTCCTCGCAATGGGCATGAAACTTTTCTATGTTTTCATCCGTCAATGGTTTGGCATTCCATTGCCGCTGGTTTTTCGTAAACAACGCAAAAGCTTTCGCTCCGATGTTGTAAGCATTTTTCGGGGCATTCTCCACCCCGCCTGCTGCACTAACATGCGCACCAATTCGTATCATAAATGCATAATTTTGTGATAAAGGTAAGGAAAATCTTCAGGAACATAAGCTGAAACTATCACTCCAAATATTGCAGCCTTAATCAAAAACTCCCCACCTGCCAAAAAACGCGAGGTGGGGAGAAAAAATAAAAAATTACTATGCTTATGAAATCTAACTTGTATATGTATGCACGCTGTTGGCTGCTGTTGGCAGGTAGTTTACACCGAACCAGGTTATCAGCAGAATCACAAAAGCCAGCGTGAGTGTCCACAGTGCCCAAAGGTGTTTCTTTGGGTTTTTATAGCGTATATGAATGTATATCAGGTACATAAACCACGTAAGGAAAGCCCATGTTTCTTTGGGGTCCCAGGTCCAGTAATGGCCCCAGGCTTCTTTGGCCCATAAGGCTCCGAACAACAGTCCGAAAGTAAGAAAGGCAAAGCCGATATAAACGACGTTGTCAGCATGCTCAAGGATTTTGGCAGGCGACTTGCGGTTATAAACCGTCCACAAGCCATGCAGCCCCATAAGCGATGAAGCCGCGAGCAGGGCATAGCCTATGATATAAACAATAACGTGGGGCACAAACCACGGGCTCTGCAAGGCCGGCATGAGGGTTTCATCATATGTATCCGGGCTTCCCAGGTTGATAAACAAAAACAGCAATGTCATGCCCATGCTGTAATAGAGCATCCAGGGCATTTTCCAGCGGTAATAGAGAATCAATCCGGTGAAAGCGAGAAATACAGAGTACCACAAGCGGGTTTCTGCTAATGTTCTCATAGGCGGTCTGCCTAATTCGATCCATAACCCGGCAGTAAAAACCGACATGGCCAGCACGCCGGCCACCAGTAAAATATTGCGCAATAGTGGTTGCTTTTTTAAAGCTATAAGCAACATACCACCTGCTAAAAAAGCGGTGGTGAGATATGTAATTAAAGGATAAACTGTCCAGTCCATAATATTCTATTTATTTTCTTTTACCATAAAGCATTAAATACAACGACCCGAAAATGAGCATAAAAATCCCCGTATAAACCACTTCCAGCCAGGGATCATATACCAGCTCCAGGATGCTCAGTTCAGAATATTTTCCTTTTTGCGAATCGTACCCGCTTTGATAGATTTTCCAACTGCCAAAGCTGTAAGGTTTGTTTACTTCCAGGGTAATCCGCTCTTGCTCGCCATCAGGTGTAGTAATGGTAAGGTCTGAGGCATAGCGCTCAGCCGTTGGCGAAAGCATCACCAAAGTAAAAGCTCTGGAAACAGGCAATCGTTTTGATTCTATCCAGGCATTTCCGGAAGTTACCCATCCTTCGCGCGATATGTTTTGCTCCGGGTTCGTAACAGAAACCAGAGCTGCCGGAGCAGCGCCGGTTGTTTCCCGGGGCTTGTAACTATCTTTTTCCGGGATTGCATCAGGATAATACTCTTTTACTTTTATTTCCCAGTCTCCAACAGAGTTATTCAGGTCCGGTGCAACAGAAACGGGATTCTTGTCGGCTTTAGACTTCACAAGTTCTCCGGACATATTGCTGTAAAGCGCAATTTTTGGTGGATATTCCTCCATCTCAAAATCATGTAACTTGATTTCGAAGGGAACTTTGTATTGGGTTCTGGAAGCATCTATAGCAATTTGCTCCGTCTCTCCCTCTTCAACATACAGGTTTAACCTTTTCAGGTCTCCCGTACCTAAAGAAGCAGATACAATTACGATCCACAAACCGACGTGGTTGAGCAAATAGGCTATCTTTTTTAAGTTGAAAGGTCTTTTTAGCCGCTTGAAAATCGCAAAGGTCAGCACCGTAAGCAAATACAAGGAAAGCAAAAGATAAGGCCACGAGCGGGTAAGATGCGTCAGTCCGATTTGTGTAGCAAAGCCATCGCCGTCATTTTGCGGGATAAACCCCATAAACAGCACCAAAATGGTCATGGTGCTCACCGCAGCAATGGCTGAAGGGATGCTTACCATCCACTTAACAACGATTCCTCTGAAAAAGTAATACGCCACTGCCGTAATGATAATATACCCGATGATAACGATCAGGTTAACAGGCCATTCCGGCAGTAAAATTTTGGCAGACCCTGCAAAATATTCGATGATAAATCCGGCGATGATCAGGCCGAATGCAAACGAAAAACTCTCACTGTAGCCCCAAAGGTTTTGTTTTTGAGGCAATGAGGTACGGTTTTCTTTATTATTGGATGTCATATATTATTCTTTATTGCAATCTACTTAATTCCCTCGATGTCACTTGTTAATGCTTTTCATGATAACCATCAATCATGCTTTTAAAATGACTGCTTATTTTGTTGCCAAAAGTACTAAAATATAAATGTATGAGGATAAATACAGATAAAAAGAATCCCATCGTCATGTGAAGCAGGGAAGTAAGCAATGTTCCGCTAACCCCAAAAACGGTGTCAATAATCATTTCAGGAAAGAGTAAAGCCACGCCGGAAAGGATAACCAAAGGAGTAGCCACATACATAGTGAACAAATAAGCCACTTTTTGAAGTGGGTTGAATTTCCGGTTTTCATTTTCCGGATAAGGAGGTTTTTCACCTTTAAACACCCCAAACAAATAATATTGTGCCTGATTCATAAGACGTTTACCCAGGCCCTGAGGTTTTAGTTTGTAGTATCTGCCATTCCATGTGATTATATTTCCTATCACGAAGAATATATAATTGAAGATAAGGATAATTCCTGCAATATTATGCCACTCAACTGAGGGTTCAAAGGCGATTAATGGAGAATCAGGATCGGAGTATTGCATACTCAATCCCGTAACAATCAATATAATAAACAATACAGCATTAATCCAATGCCACAAGCGAACCCATACCGGATATAAATATATTTTTTCTGACATAATTGAAATCTATTTTTTGATTAAGAAAAAACGTAAAACTGCATGCACAAAAATACCTCCTATGGTAAGCAAAAAGATGGCAATGCTGATTTTATTAAGCAATTCGTTTCTTGAAGCTCCAATCACATAACTGTCGTTCAAAATGACGCCATTATAAAATCCATTTTGTTTCCGGTTTTCCTTAACCTGGTGTTTATAAAGTGTGCTGAGCAGTAAGGAATTTTGAGAATGGCACTCTACACAATTTCTTACGGCACTGTCTTTAGGCATTACCTGGTGAGCAATCAACAGTTCTTCATCTACTTTTGTATGACATTCAATACACCTTACGCTGCTGAAATGCGCTTTTTGATTGGGAAGCCACTCATGTTTATCCATAATATTGAGTTCATCGCCGGAGAGCAGCTTAAATTTGTCTACATTGCCATGACACTCCAGGCACTGCGCATTATTATAAGATATAATTTCTTTAATATCGTTGGTTCTTCGGGCTTTCACCACGTAGGTGTGCGGATCGTGGCAATCCCAGCATGAAAAATCATCGGATTGACGCTCATAGTGGACACTTTCATAATACGCTTCTTCTATTTTATCGAACTGATATTTTTGGTCAGTTTCTGTAAAGCCGTGGCAATCCGTACAGGTAAAAATTTGTTCTTCCCTGGCAGCAGCAGGGTGGGGATAATCTTCGTATCCCATATCATGACAGTCGGTACAAGCAAAAGAAAAATGATTAGACTGGTAGTAAAGCGAATCATCTATTCTGTATTTATCCCACATTTCCCTTCTGATTTCCTGTCCGGTTTGTGAGTTTGTATAAGTATAATATTGCTGGCCATGGCAATCGAAGCATGCCTGGTTTAGTGGTTTGGTTTCTTCAATGATTTCCTGTCTTTCATCCTGGGCAAATAAGGTAGTATTTAGTATAATGCCCAGCAAAATAACGGTTAGTAGTCGATTCATATTCTCCTCCTTGTAAAGCCTATAAAAGATAAGCCAAAAGCTGTTTGCTTTTGGCTTATCCACAGTTATCTATTCATCACATTCGCTCATAGTGCGGATGTAGGTAATCAAAGCCCAACGATCTTCCTCGTTTGGGATTTTCTTTTCATAATTTGGCATTTCATCTCTTCCGATGATAGACTGGTAATAGATGGTTCCATCATCCTGATTTTGAAAATCGCATGAAGTAAAGTCATCCATTGGGGTTTCCAGCCGACGTGCCATCGGGCCATCGCCTTCACCATTTTTACCATGGCATGATTTGCAATTGCGGTTATAAAGTGATTTTCCAACCATCTCCATTTCTTTATCTCCAACACTATGGGGGTTTTCCATCTCTTTATACTCTTCCGGAATATCCCATGCTTTCTTTTCTTCCTCTGCGTCCTGCATGAATGACATTAATACAAATGCCATCATTATCGTTGCTAATACAAAAGGTAACTTTTTCATAATTCTGTAATTTATTTGTTAAACATTCTATTAAAAACTCCACAAACGAGTAATATTAAAGCCTAACAACCATCCACCGTCTGAATAGTCGTTTTGATTATACATGGTTATATCCTGATTCAGGATACCATATCCATTAGCCGCAAATATCTGGAACGCGTGTGTTGCTGTAGAAATCTCCCATCCGATACCAAAATTAGGCTCCGGTTTGTTGTTTAGCGGGATGTATTCCTGCATACTTTCAATGTGTAAGGGGATATCTGCGGTTGCAATAATGCTTGACTGAGAGCTGACTTTGTATCGGGCTCCTACACCTACAGCCACCTTATCATGCTCCTGTCCGTATTGCACCTTATTAAAATGCGAAAAGCTGGCTGAAGCCTGCATGCTAAAAAAGTAATTGAATTTGCGTGTCAGGATTACCTCGCTATAGAAAGAAGCCCGGTTTGAAAGAGAGTACTCCTCTCCCAGGACATCTTCAGAACGCCCGTCGATGGCTGCATTACCGAAGTAAGTAACCGTCAGGGGAATGGTACCTCCGCGGGTTTGCTCTATAATATTCCATTTCCACTGCAAATCTGTGTATTTATTATCCTTAGTGGCTCCAATCCCAACCATCACATCGTCACGAATACTGTAGTTCAATCCTAAGCGGATGTTAGAAGGCGCATACAACCCGAAAAAGTCACTGATGCCATTATCCAGTGTTCCGAAACGGTGATGAATAATAAACTCCAATGTTTTCTCATAAGGGATATTCATGGTTTGTTTATCGATCAAATATCCACTTTCGAATGGCGCCCTTACGGGTGACATGTCCGGTTCTTCATCTTGCGCAAACGCATGATTTGTCCCGAAAAGAAGAACCATAAAAACGATTAATATATCTTTTTTCATAAGTTGCATTTTTCTAGTTATCATCGGCTCCTTGTTCTATCCAGGTTAAAATAAGCTGTGTACTGGTAGGTGTACTGTATTGCGTCATGCTTCCTGAGTTCATGGATTTATATAAATCGCTGTTTTCAGGATTGGCCGTGTCGATAAAATCTCCGGCGAAAAGCGCTTCATACGCGTTTTCATCTGTTAAATCCGGCTCCCAGTCTCCTGTAGCGTGACATCCGCTAGAGTTGCAACTTGGGTTGTTGCCTACAGGCGTGTTAAAGATAGGAATAATATCATCTTTAAACGAGATTTCAGTGTCGGGATCAATTTCCACAGGCTCAACAGATTCGTATTCACACGAGGCCAGAACCATCATAATCAGCAACACCGGCGTTAAAACTGTTAATAATCTTTTCATAGACTAAATAAACTTTATTGGTTTAATTTACTAAGAAAGGTTTTGAAGATACTTATAGTGTCTTCAAAACCTTCCATATTATCTTGACTGGCACCTGTTATTTGTTCTCCTCTAACCAATCCAGTGTATTATTCAGCAATGCTTTGGCATATCTGTGATTATGCACACCATCGCTGTAATCTTCCAGTACGAAGAGATAGTTGTAGACTGATCCGGCTTCATTAGCTGAATACGTATCCGGAATAATGTGATCGCTGTCATCTAACATGTTCCTTTCCATAAGAACTGTGCGTAACTCATCCAAAAGCGCTCTCACATCTGTTTGCGTTCCGGCAAAGTCAAAGCTTTCGATATCTGTGTGGCACTCCTGGCAACCTTCGGTATGAGGCACTGAGCTGCCATACTGTTCGTAAGCCATTGCCATAGTATGGCCGCCGGCTAAATCAGCATTGGCTTCAGCCATATGGCAAGTATTACATCCACCTTCCATGGTATAGTGTGTGTGTTCAGGACCGTAAGACATATCACCGGGGATTTCAAATCCACCTTGTCCGGAAATCATATTTGCCTGCGTACCGTGGTGAGGACCCCAACGGAAATAAGTAATTTCCACATCTTCTCCGCCCGGCTCCGGAAGTCCACCTGATGGTTGACGTGCCTGGTGACAGCTTGCACAAACGTTTCCTGTACCATGGTCTGTAGGTTCATCATTACCCATAATCAGTGTAACAGGTTCTTGGTTTGTAAGATTCCAGTCAGCGGGACTATACGACTCATGAATCTTATGACATGTGCGGCAGCCAATCATGGTCGGATTCTCCATTGTTCCTGAAGCAACCATATCCGTAGCTTCGTTTTCGAGCACGTCACGGAAGCCTTCGTTTGTATGACATCCGGCGCAGCCTGCATCATTGCGGTTAAAGTTTCCGCCAGTGGCATGCTTAGAGGCTTCCCACTGAATGATACGGGATTTTACATCGGTAGACATATCATGGCATGTTCCGCATTGCTCTTCGCCGTCAAGTCCGTCAGCGCCATCAGCGCCATCTTCCCCGGCAGGACCCTCTGGCCCCTCTTTTGTACATCCTGAGAGTAACATCCCGGCTGTAATCAATAAGCCCAATGTTAGTGAACTTAGTATTGGTCTTAAATTTTTCATAATCGCTCTGTTTTAATGATGTTATTTGATTCACATTTGATAAGGCAATATTACACAGAAGGGGAATACCCTACAATAAAACACGGATGAGGTTTCTACGTAAGATGATTGACATTTCCACCCGGAAATGTTGATACAGATCAATTTTTTTAGTTGTCCGTATCAATATAATTATATTCTTTTATATATTTGTACTATGCCATCTATTGATAACTACTTTGAGCGTACGGCACATTGCGTAAACTGCTTTGATTGTGACAAGAGGTCTCCATTGTTTAAGAATCTTACAAATGAGCAAATTAAAGCAATGGAGGAGTCGCGTTATGAAGTCAAATTCGAAGCCGGAGAAACCATTTATAAACAAGGGTCATCCGCCACGCATACCGTTACGCTTACTTCCGGCCTTGCCAAAGTTTACCTCGAAGGTAAGCACCGTAATATCATTCTAAAAATCTTAAAACAGCAGGATTTTTTTGGCGGACCGGGCATTTATGTAGACCAGCGACACCATTATACCGTTAAGGCGGTTACGAATTGCACTTGTTGCTTTATGGATGCCGAACTGTTCAAAACCCTTGTGAGAGAAAATACTGACTTTGCCAGCGCTTACATTCAAATGGTGAACCGAAAAGCCATTTACAGTTTTAGTAAAATGCTGGAATTAACGCAAAAGCAAATGCCCGGCAGGGTGGCCGGCACACTGATTTACCTGTTTGAAGAAATATATCGTTCGCACGACATTAAGCTTGATATTTCCAGACAAGATATCGCTGAGCTGAGCGGAATGACCAAAGAATCAGCTATCCGTATCCTGAAAGAGTTTAAAGATGCCGGATACATCACGCTTGAGGGACAGAATTTAACTATCCATGATGCAGAAAACCTTCAGAAAATTTACAGTAACGGTTAATCAAACACGAAAATAAATTGTAGTTGTATTATTTGATTAATCCTGCTTGCCTGTTTCGGGCTCAGATAATAATCTTCTGCAATTTTTACAGAAGTTTTGCCTCTTTTGATCTATATCTTCCACATACGTACTTGACCGCATTACACATTCAGGAGTGGGACAATGAATCAGTCCCAATGCATGCCCCAGCTCATGAATAACTTCTTTTATGAAACGGTCTTGAAGAAGAAGCTCATTGGGCTTCAGCCCGTAATGTTCATTTCGAAGCCGGAACTTGGACGCAATGGCAATTTTCCCTCCCAGGTAAGCCTGCCCAAAGATAAATGTCAGAATGGGGATAAATAAATCCACATTAAACAGGGCAACGATTTTACCGGGAGTATTAGCAAACTCAGATTCCACGAGTTTCATGAGCTTGTTTCCGTCGTATTGGCGTCTGTTGATGTCATAATAATCGCTTAGATCGATTCTCTTCTCAACAATATTCACCTGCATGCCCAGTTCTTCTCTTATTGCCTTGGCGACCGACTCAAGGTTTTTTTTATCGAACGGACCTAATGATGCCAGCGTAACGGTATTTTCATTTTCCCGCATCACCCATCCGAAGGCTTTAGGTTGTATTTCTTGATTTTATTATAGAGCGTTGCTCGGTCTACTTTTAATGCTTTTGCCGAGCGGGAAATATTCCATCCGTATTTTTCGAGGATTTCATGAATATGATTCTTTTCTTGTTCGTTAAGGCTCTCTACATCGCTTGTGGTTTTTTCTGCGGTTTTGCTGTCTAAAGGTAAATCTTTTGCTTTAATAACCTTACCGTTTCCTACCACCAATGCGCGTTCTATCATGTTTTCCAACTCACGAACATTGCCGGGGAAGTCATAGCTCTGCAGCCGTTCCACGGCCTTTTTATCTATGCTGATGCCACTGCGGTTCATAGATTCTGCATATTTTTGGATGAAATATTCGCTCAGCAACTTGATATCTTCTTTCCTTTCCCGTAAAGGCGGTACGTGAATATTGACCACATTAAGGCGATAATAAAGGTCTTCACGAAAAGTACCTTCGTCTACCATGGCTTTGAGGTTTTTATTGGTGGCACAAATGACGCGGAAATCAGAAGAAATTTCTTTATTGCCACCCACACGGGTAAATTTTCCGGTTTCAAGAACCCGCAGCAATTCTACCTGCATTTTGGCCGAAATAGTGGCAATCTCATCCAAAAAGATTGTTCCTCCGTTTGCCATTTCAAATCTTCCTTTCCGGTTATACATAGCGCCTGTAAAAGCCCCTTTTTCATGGCCGAATAATTCACTTTCAAGCAAACTTTCAGGCAATGCACCGCAATGCACACTTACCATCGGAAAGTACTTTCTTGCAGAGTTGGTGTGTATCGCTTTGGCTATAAGCTCTTTCCCCGTTCCGCTTTCTCCTGTAATAATCACTGAGGAGCTGGACTGAGCTACGCGCTGTATCTGGCTGAGGACTTTAAGCATCGGCTCGCTTTCCCCGATAAGGTCTTCTACATTTTCTAAAGAGTCTACCTTGCTTTTCAGATTTTCATTTTCTTCTTTCAGACTGATATGACTGGTAGCATTACGGATCAAATGCGAGAGATCATCCGGATCGAAAGGCTTGGTAACATAATCGTAGGCACCGTCTTTCAGGGCCTGAACAGCAGTATCTACTGAAGCAAAAGCAGTCATGACGATTACAATGGTGTCCTGATTCAGAGATTTAATACGCCGGTGCATTTCCAGGCCATCCATACCCGGCATTTTGATATCGGCCAAAACAATATGATAATTTCTTGATTCCAGTATCGACAGCGCTTCTTTGGCATCTGCCGCACAGGCAACCTCATAGCCATCTTCTATAAACCAGTTATATAGCGAATCTCTTACAGATTCCTCATCATCTACTATCAGAATCGAAATTTTATTTGCCATGATTTTTATGGATTTTCTTTTGCCAAAGGTAAAATTACAGAAATAGTTGTTCCGCTGCCAGGCTCAGAATCTACCCGGATTTCACCTTGATGACGCTTAATAATTCCGTGAACAATAGCCAGTCCTAAGCCTATGCCACTCGATTTCTGCTTTGCTGAGAAAAACGGTTCAAAAAGGTGTGGAATATCTTCTTTCGCTATACCAATTCCATTATCCGTAAAATCAATTTGAATATGATTTTCATCCGGATTGTAGGTCTTTATTGTAACCTCACCGTTTTCTGTTACCGCCTCAGAAGCATTCTGAATAATGGCCACGCTGGCTTGCTTTATCTGATTCTCTGTGCAATAAACATAATCTTGCTTTGCCTGGAAATCCGTTTTAAAGATAATATGCGCCATTTCCATTTGATGCTCCATCAGGTCATACGTTTCCTGTAAAATCTGATGAACCTGTTGCGATTTCGCATTTTCATGGTCTTTCCGTGAAAAATCAAGCAAGCCTTTTACAATATCGCCACAACGTTTTGTTTCATTTTCTATAAAATTCAGATACTTGAGCATGTTTTGCTGAGCCCGCTCATCCATCTTCTGGTTTTTCAGTTGTTTGTTTACCAGCTTTGTATAAGTAAGCACTCCAGAAAGCGGGTTGTTTATCTCATGAGCCACTGAAGAGCTGAGCTTGCCCAAAGAGGCAATCCGCTCTACATGTATCAGTTCTTTTTGTGCTGCTCCCAGCTCTTCCGTTTTCTTCTGCACTTTGTATTCCAGTTGCTGAGACCAGTTTTCAAGCTCTTTTGTAGCTGCCTGCAGATTGTCGAGCATTTTGTTGAAGGCAAACGATACCATCCGGATGTCGTCAAGCTGGTTGGCATCGATTTGCAATCTTGTATCCCTATCGCCGCTGGCTACTTTTTCACTGGCTTCAATAATATGATTTAACGGATATTTTATTTTTCGTCGTGTAAAATAAATAAACAACAACATTAGCAACAGTGTGCTGGCCCCGGCGAGCAAATAGTATTTAACCGATGACTCATGAACGGCTTCGTCGAACTGTTTGAGCGGTACTTTTATGATCAGCGAACCCAGTACTTCATCATCCGGGCTGTGCGCATGGCACTCTGCCGTATAACATGAACGCTCGTTAAGGATGGGCTGACGTATCATCAAATACCTGTGGTTACTTGTATTGGCATTCATGATGCATTCATCATCCACATCCACAATTTGATAGGAATTTTCTTTCCGCGGAAAGTACTCACTGCTGCTGCTATGGCAATTTATGCAATTCGGGTCGCTATGCCCTTCTTCTCCAGGCGGAAACGAGGAATAAACCAGCCGGTCGTTCTGATTATACATATTCACCTCTTCTATGCCAGACATGGTGTTAATGACATCCAGGGTGTTTTGAAGTTGTGTTTTGTCGTTTTCAAGCATAGAATGATACAGCGCTCCTTCAACCATGCTGCCGATATTATTCCCGTTCTGCAGGATCACGGTGCGTAAGTATCCCTCATAAACCGATCGGAAAATAATACCAAACGAAACAAACAATACCAGCGAAGCAATGATAATGATGTAAACCACTCTTACATAAATGGAAGAGCGAAAACGAATATATCGCTTAAAAAAAGGATGATTGATTAGCTTTTTAATAATGTTGCTGCCTGTATTGCTCATTGTTCGCTATTCAGTTTTTCTGACTTTTAAAATAATGCTTCACTGCTTTTTTATTGAAACACAGCCCTGATAATTCCGTATTATCAAGGCTTAGTGTTTCTGCAAGAGACGCTGACCTACAGCTTGTTCATTTGATCATTTGGGTTTTATCTGCAAGGGACAAACCCCAAAAAATGTATGTGTGCAATATACTTAATTATTGCGTGGCCGCAAAACCATGCATCACTTTTTTACGCTTTTGCTTTCAGAAAGGCATCCTGAAATTCATCCCAGGCTTCGTCAGACATCTCACGCATAACATGTTCGCGTGGTTCTCCTCCGTCCTGCAGCGCAACCATAGCAGGTTCCGGAGAATACTTCTGAGCCGTTAATGAAACAAAGTCTCTGAAACGTTCAATTTCCGATTTCATCCACTCGTGGGCTTTTTCAGCAAAAACAAAGGAATTGGTTTCAGCAAGCCAGTTTTCGGGTTTCAGCTCCATAAGCCAGGCATTTTTGTATGGATTACCCTGATCTGAAGGAATATGGGCAGAATTATTATGCTGCATCACTTTTCCTGATACGGGTGCAAAAACGTTAAGGGTTTTATCACCGCAAATCAGTTGTGCCATCAGATCACCTTTCCTGATGTTTTGCCCGGGACTTACTTCGGGTTTTACCTCTACTTCTCCCACAGCTTTCCTGAGAAAGTCATCAATCCCCACTCTTGCCAATCCTTTAGTGTTCAGAAAGGCCCATGTGTGGTCTGTATTGTAAAACAAACCTTCCGGGACGGTAAGCCGCCCTAATGAAAGAGCTCCCGCCATTGCTTTTGCTTTTTTACTTGCTGCAGGCACTTTCCCGTTGAGCACCATCCATAAAGGTATCAACGAAAGAAAGAAAACAATTGTAATAAGATATTCTATGCCTTTTGTAGCAAACAAGTCATAATAATGAAATGCGTCCATAACTTTCTTTTTTAATGATTATTTTTTGCCCATGCGGGCGATTCTGTATTTACAGGCATTCTGCGGACAATCCAGCGGAACACCCAAACTTCTATCATAATAATGGCAACAGTAACTACGAACTCTTGCCAGCTCGGAAAATAAGGTTCTGCTGCATCCCACCGGAATGCAATGATGGAAATATTCAGGCGGTTAAGCATCACGCCGATAAGCGTTAGAATAGCCGCTATTCTGATAACTACGATATTGTACTTTACACAACTATAGCAAAACATGATGAGCGGTATCAGTAAAAAGCCCAACACTTCCACCAAATACCAGTGTCCCATGGATGTATTCAGGTAAACAGCGTTTTGTTCGTGCACAAAGATGATTATCGTCATGAAAAAATACAGGAACATCGCACCGGCTGATATCTTAGCCAAAGTTTGCAATATCTGAGGATAATTATCTTTTTCCTTCGGCGGAAATTGGTCTGTAAAAACCCGCCGGCTGATAGCTCCTTCCATGATAATCAACCCGATACCTGCAAATACGCTTGATACCACAAACATCATTGGCATATAGGAATTATACCATAATGGGTGTATTTTTTCCTTAGCCATTAAAAACAACGCTCCTAACCCTGACTGGTGAAGCACTGAAAGCGTGATCCCGAAAACTACCGCTGCCAGCGTCAAACCGGAAAGCACTTTATGAAGCTTGCGAAGGTTCAGCCATTCAGCTATAGCCGGACTGAATTCCAGCAACAAAGCGGCCATGTAGAGCAGAAAGTGCCATCCCACAAGGAACATCACCGAACTCACTCCAAAATTATTTCCAATCACAATATTAATTATATCCAAAGGCCGTCCTAGATCAATAATCAAGGCGATGGAGTAAAAGACATATGCCAGGAAACCGTTAAGAATGGTAACCCTGAGGATTGGTTTAAAACGCTTCAGGTTCAGGATATAAACTAAAAACGCCAGGACATAGGCTCCACCGGCAAAAGCTACGCCGGTAACTACATTAAATCCTTTCCACAAACCCCACGGGACTTCCTGCGTCAGGTTATTTACAGCGCCAAGGCCTTGGGTAAAACGGATATAAATGATGTACAGGCCTACCAGGATAATAGGAAGGCTGATGATGTTAAACGGCGTAAATATTTTTCCTTTGGGTTTCATTTCCTGCCAAAGAAAACTCCACACGGAACCATTTCTTTGTTCAAGAGCTGCTGAGTCTGTATTATTTCTCATGATTCATCCTCCTGCTTTTGAATTGATTTTGTAGCTGCATAAATTCCCAGGAGCGCACCCGGCAACAGTATATCAACAGGCGCTATAGAGCCGATAAAACCCTTAGTAAGCGCTGGATAAGACTTTTTCTGTAGTTTGGTATTAAACCCAAGCTCTTCAAAAGGCACTCCGGCTAAATAAAGCCATCCCGTACCTCCGGCTTCATGCTCTCCGTATATGTGGTCATGATAAAAATCCGGGTCATCATGAATTCGCTTCCGGGCTTCCTTTATTAGCTCGCTGCGTTTCCCAAATTTAATGGCTCCCATCGAACAGGCCTCAGCACAAGCAGGCTGCTTGTCATCTTTTATCCGCTCAGCGCACATTGAGCATTTAACAATTTTCGGATTTGTATGGTTATATTCAAATTTAGGTGAGTCAAAAGGACAACTCAGCATACAATAGCGGCACCCCATGCATTTGCCTTCGCGCCAAACCACAGGACCGCTCTTGGTTTTATGCAAGGCCTGTGTAAGGCATGCCGTTTCACAAGCAGCCTGGTTGCAATGCATGCATTGCGATTTGATATAGGCCTCACCATTAGAGGTTTCAAAAAGGTTTACAACAGTGCGGTGTTGCGCATCTGCTTTTCTGACTACGCCGGGCTCCGGTGCGCCTTCCGGTTCAGGCAGTCCGTATTCTTCTGCGCAGGCAAACTCACAGTTCTGGCAGCCGATACAATAAGTAGAATCGTACAAGATTGCATCAAATTCTGTATCTTCTTGCTGGCCGGGAGCGGCTGAAGCTCTTCCAATGGTTAGTGTAGCTCCCGCGATGCCCAGTGTTTTCATAAAATCACGTCGGTTAATTCCCATATTAACAGGTTTTTATATGGTTAATAAATGATGTCTTTCTATTTAATTCGCTCTAAAAAATTACTCTGAAAGTCTTCCCAGGCTTCAGGAGGCAAGTCTTTCAACACATGCTTTTTTACGGCTCCGCCATCCTGAAGTGCCACATGCGCCAGGTTGGTATTGTGAATATTTAAAGAATAAGCCAGGAAGTCTTTCAGGCGGGCAATCTCTCCCTGCATCCAGGTCCTGTATTCGGTTGCCATCTTCAAAAACGGAGTTTCCTGCTGCCAGTTATCCGGTGCGATAAGGTAAAGCCATCCTTCATTAAATGGAGCGCTGTTTACAGAACTACTGTTATCTTTCAGTGATTCGTTAATCGTATCAATTGTACCGGAAACAGGCGCATTTAAAGAAAGTTGCTTACCATTTTGAATTATCGTTACTATAGGTTCTCCTTTACGCACATGGTCACCGCTTTTCCTGAATTTAATGCGGGTTATTGGGCCTGTAACCTGTTGCATAAAGTCGTCCATTCCCATTCTTACCTTCCCGTCTTTTTCAAGGTAAGTCCATGTATGTGATTTATCAAAAAACAAGCCTTCCGGAGCGGCAATCGTGCTTTCATCTATTGCTCCCTGAGGTTCATAATTAAGGTTGTCTTCTGTATTATCAGCAACTCCATTCTTAGTAAATCCAAATATCAGGTTCATGATAAAGCCTGTTCCAATAATGATGGCGGCTATAATCAATGCAATTGTAATCCAGGACCCCCCTGCTTCTTCCTCTCCGGTTGGTTTTACTGTAATCTCATTAAGCTTCTGAAGCTCTGCCTGACGCGTGCTGTAGGCTAAATTGCTGAACCCGAAACCAGAGATATTGCTTTTCCCTTGAGTCAAAAGGAAAGTGATAAAAGCTTTTTCCCGCGATTTGTCAGGCTTTTCATTTGTAAGGAGATATACATCACAGCAAAGCTCCTGAGGGAATTTCCCGATTTGAGCGCCACGACTAAATTGGTCTAGTGAGCCGTATATGCTTTCCATATGGTCTAACCTCCCGTTTGCATTTCGATCTATAGGCAGAAAACTGAGGCTTTCTTTAAGCTTAGTGCTTTCTTCATCGATAACATCCTTTAACGGAAGAAAAGCCAGACTTCTGTTGTCAGAACGAAGCTCTTTGAGTAAATCCCCGGAGTTTGAGAAAGTGTGATGTTTTGATGCAGGCACATCCTGACCGAGAAAACGGGTAAGGTGTTCATTTACTTTGCTTCCCTGCAACAATAAAATTTTCGCCTTCGTTTCTTCCTGCGTTCCCGGCCAAACAGGATCGGCGTCGGAATACATCCTCGCAAGGTCAGCCTTTGTTATTCCTGACTCTTGATATTGCTTTAATGCAGGATGAGACTGGTTGATGACTGGTACGATAATCTCTCTGCATATCCTGGTTGTCCAATATTCATTTTGGCTGTCGGGTAAGTTTGTAGTTACGTGCCCCATAACTTCTTCATCGGGAACACGTGAGTCTTCTGTGCGAATAACTGTAATTTCGTTTCCCGGATTGCGCTTCGAAAACTCATCAGCCCATGTTTTCACCAATTCATAGGTTTCTGATGAAGCTTTAATGGTCATATCCGGTCCTACTTGTATTTGGTCTTGCGACTGCACAGATATGGAAGCGAAAAAGAAAACGGTTAATAGTGCTTTTAAAATTAAATTTGCGTGCGTTTTCATAATCTTGTTGTTTTTGGTTGCCTTGTAACTCTCTTCATAACTGCATGTTACCACAAAGCAAGTTTATTTACCATCTACATGTCAATAAGGATGCCAATTATTCCCGGCATGGTATCTGTCTGTCTTACTTTATGTTATGATTATTCGGGCTAAAGATGACGACTTGATGATTGTGGTATTTTTCAACACTATGTTTCATAAGCTACCCTACCTGCCTGGTTTTCTATTACTTACTTCATTGTGTGTATTTTTACAACATGTGTGGTATTTTTCATCACTTTTAGAGGAGTTTTTGGGTTTTTTGCCGCTATCCAAAGATTTTTCTTGAAATTAATGCTGTTTTTTAACACATATATTTATGGTGAGCTGAAAATGAGCTGAGGTTTTCGTTCAATATTGGGGTAGTTTTTTACACTAAAGCCAGGGAGTTGTTGCAATATTTTATTGAGTAAACTGGTTCATCACAAAAAAGAGATAAAAACCTTATGATGACGCCAGGTCACTAATAACTTTTTAGCCCTCAGCAAAAAATAGTTGCGCTAAACAAAAAAAATAACTGCTTAAAAGGCAATTATAACGTGTTCAACCCTTCTCAGGGTTGTTGGGTGGTGGGCTGCTATTATTTTTCCACGGGTTTCACCCGCGGTTTATGCCGTTTATCCACTTCGTGGATTTTTTCAATCTTTCCTGATTGTAATGTTTATATCGCCGCAGGCGATGAACATCATTAACCCTGTATGAAATGCAGGGTTAATGATGTGATGTCAATCTCACAATCCTGAAAGGATTGAACTTGATTTTAGTGTCCAGCAAAAATAATTGCGCTGAACAAAAAGGAGCAGAAAAATATATGTATTTAAACGGCTATTAATGCCGCATAAGTTGTCCAGTAAAATGATTGAATACCTTGAGGAAAACCAGAGAAACTAAAGGCTGCGAGAAAGAGTACCATGTAAGAATGATTGAGCTTTAATGGTTAGGGAACCGCTGATGCCAGAGGCATCGCATGTGTATAGAATTTTGAAAACCTCATGATAACATTACGACCCCAGCAGGGTCGAATATTTTGGAGTTAATGAATTTATTCTCCTAAAGAACAAACGCTGGCTGTATTGATACAGTCAGCGTTTGTTTTTAAATGATACTATTGAAAACGGAGCTGTTTTTACTCCTTGTTATATTAGTAAGTCAAATGATTATTTTCATAAAACTTACATCTCTTTGCTTTCCTGTTTCTCTTTCTTGTTGTCTTTTTTCACAGGTGGCAGTGGTTGTTTTGCTTTAACAAGGTTCATCTCTTCCAGCAAATTATGCGCTCCGGCATATTTATCAATGACAAACAAAACATAGCGGATATCAACTGAGATAGTACGCTGCAATTCCGGTTCGAAGGCTATATCACCACTCATGGCTTCCCAGTTACCATCAAAAGCAATCCCTATCAAGTGTCCTTTTCCATTCAGCACCGGACTACCTGAGTTTCCTCCTGTGATGTCGTTATCGGTGAGAAAACATACACGCATGGTTCCATCTTCAGCGGCATACCTGCCATAGTCTTTTTCTTCGTATAGTTCTTTGAGCTTTTCAGGAACCACAAACTCTTTAGAATCCGGGTCTTCCTTTTCCATAACACCTTCAAGTGTAGTGTAATAATCATAATATACCGCATCACGAGCTTCATATCCACTTACATCTCCATAGGTTAAACGCATTGTAAAATTAGCGTCCGGGTAATATGCCTTTTCCGGGTTCATTTCGCGCAAAGCTTTAATAAACAAACGTTTATTCTTGTTCAAACCGGTTTGTATCTTACTGTTCTGCCCTCTGATTTCCATGAGTTTACCCTGGAAACTGTTGGCTAACTCCGGCGCTAAATCCTTATTGTAATGGCGTTTTTTGGGTTTATCCAAAAAGTCCATGAAGTTTTCCTCTGTAGCGAAAATGCTATTCTCAAACATATCATCAACATATTCGCCAAAGTCGGCATTGTAATCTGCTATGATATCTTTATACACATCCGGCAGTTCTGAAACTGGAATTTTGTTGTAGAGTGTTTCGAGAATCGCTTGCAAAATATCCTTTTCGGTTTGGGCATCATAATCCTCGAAATGCGATTTTGCTTTATCTTTAAATGAAGAAAGCTCTTCCTTAATCTCATCTTTATCTTTATCTGAGTTGACAAGGCTACCTATTCCCTGGTTTTGCATTGTAAACTGCAGCATAGAAGAACCAAAACTTGCAATCCCGAAGTACCATTGCTTTGAAAGGGCATCTTTTTCAGATAATGATTCATAGGCTTCGCGGTAGCCCTTCATCAGGTTACCGTATTTTTCCTTTCTCTCATCGCTTTGGTTCACCCATTCCATAAGCTCGTCTTCTATCTTACGCTTTTGGTCAATAACGTTGAGCTTTTTCAGTCCCCGGGTCTCACCCTTTTTGTTTTTCCAGAGGTTTGAAATGCTTGCTTTTTTGCTGGCATAAGCAATACGTACTTCGTCGGAGCGGTCCATATTCTTTTCCATCGCATCAAGCACAGCACGCCCGATAGTATTTATGGCGGGATTGATTTCATTCAATGTAGCATTAATACCGTAGCTTGTTCTATAGCGGTCAGTACTACCGGGGTATCCCCAAATCATAGCAAAATCGCCTTCTTCAACGCCATCTAAAGATAAGGGCAAAGCATATTCCGTTTCCAGCGGTACATTGTCTTCAGAATATTCAGCCGGGTTGCCATCTTTGTCGGCATAAATTCTGAACATAGCAAAGTCTCCGGTATGGCGAGGCCACATCCAGTTATCCGTATCGCCACCAAATTTACCTATTGAGGAGGGGGGTGCACCCACGAGCCTTACGTCATTATAAATTTCATACACAAAGAGATAATACTCATTGCCTTTAAAGAAGCTCTTTACAGAAGCCACATATTTTCCGTCTTCTTCAGCTTCTTCTACAATGGGCTTTTTGGCTTCGCTAACAGCCTTTGCTCTTTCCTGCTCTGTCATGTCATCTGTAACCTCTTTTAAAATTTCATCAGTCACATCATCCATTCTTACAAAGAATGTGGCAGACAGGTTATCATTGGATAGTTCCTCATCAAAGCTACCTGCCCAAAATCCTTCCGTTAGGTAATCATGTTCTACGGAAGAATGTTCCTGTATAGCGCCATATCCACAATGATGGTTTGTAAGAAACAAGCCCTGATTTGATACGATTTCACCGGTGCAGAAATTCCCGAAATTAACGATGGCATCTTTCAGCGAAGAGTTGTTTATGTCATAAATCTCATCAGGAGTAAGCTGAAGGCCCATTTCCTTCATCTCTTCATAATTCCGGTCTTCAACAAACATAGGTAACCACATTCCTTCATCGGGCACCTGTTTTGCGAATGTGGTTAAAGCAAAAACAAGTGATAAAAATCCAAAAATTAACTTTTTCATATTTAATGTTTACGTGAATATTTAAGTTCTCAGCAGAAAATGCGTCGGCATAATCGCATAGTTTATATTGATTTACAATTCAAGATTTTCCATTCCCTGATCAAAAACTACATCTACCGGAATTCCTGAGCTATTCAATCTGTCCAGGTCTTTTTTGAGTTCCGGTGACATTACTCCTTTTTTCTCAACCCACGCTTTAGCTTCTTCATAATTGCCATCGCCTTGCATATAGAGAATCTTCTGAAGCAAGCTAATCATGGTTTCATGCATCTTATCAAAATTGACAGTATAAGTGCCATCGTCGTTGCGCACAAACGCACCATTTTCCTGGAAATAATCAAAACGCATCATGTTTGCTTTGCCGTGTGCGCTGGCAGTGCCGAACCTGCTGGAACGGAAGATGCTGGCAAAAAAGGTAACATAATTGTCTTTCAACTGGCCTTCAGTCAGCTCGCCCTCCTCATAAAGCTGAGCAACCAAAAACAATCCCATAATATCGGCTTTTCCTTCTTCTATGGAAGACGCTACTTCTTTAAGCGCCTGACGCACTTTACCTTTATCATTTACGGTGTTTTTTATACCCATAGCATGACCCACTTCATGGAAAAGCGTGTTCTCAAAAAAGGCATTGAACGTAACATGCTTTCTTTGCTCAGGGTCTATCAACAGTTCAGAAATCGGAACAAGAATGCGTTCAAATTTGGCTTTCATGGCATTCTTCAGCATTAACTTGCGTGTTCCGTATTTGACATGAACTTCTTCATCGTTCGGCAAATTAATAGCAATCGTTTTACTGCCTGCATTGCAATCTCCGGCATAATAAACGGCATCATACACATTCATATCTGATTTGGTGCCGGGCACTTCCTGTTTGTATTTTTCCTTAACGGGAAGTTGCTCCTGCAAATCAGGCAGCATTGCAGAAAAACGTGACAGTTTTTTGCTCCAGTCCGGGTCTTTTATCAAAACAAAGGATTCAAAAGCAGCTTTGTAACCGAAAAGCGCGTCTTCATAATTTTCTATCGGGCCCACCACAAAATCAATATTTGCATCCTTTACCTCCATCCATGCAAAGTCGCTATCAAGATATTCAGAGGTTAAAAACGCTTCGGCACGAAGGTTCAGGTATTCTTTGAGTTGTGGATTCTTTGCAATATCTGCCGCCTTTTTCAGCAGGTCAGAGGCTTTTTTCAGTTGCGAGGCATACGCTTCATGATACCATACGGATTTCAGGTTTCCGTTTTCATCTCTGCGAATCAGTGTATACAGGCTTTCCTTGTCGGGATTTTCCCAGTTTTCAAATGCATTTCGCTCCATATCCGCTGGATAAAAATTGGCACCCGCCGGTTTTGGCCCAACTTCTTTAAAAAACGGTTTATTGTTGTTAAGCCTGTCCCACGGCCCGTAATTGATTTGTGCAAACCTGCGTACATCTTCATCATCAATACGACTCATGAAGGCTTCTTTGCCACCAATCGCCTGCTCCCAAAACAGTTCTTCCATAATATCGGCCACTTCAAAAAGAATCGGCAAAATCTCCTTTTCTTCTTTTGTAAGATGATCCAGGTTTGAAGTTAATGTAAAAGGCGCGTAAATATCTACACGCTCTTCTACCTCAGACACAGGCGTAAGTTCTCCGGAAGGGACGATTCCCTCACGCTGATTTTCTTTCTCTTCTGCGGTTTGTGTTGTATTGCAGGCAACCATTGCAGCCATTACAACCAACATTGCAATTCCTTGTAAAATTCTTTTATTCATTGTTTTTCAGTTATTGATTTTATGCGAACGAAAGTATAAAATTTCTTTCGTTTTTCCGCTAACAGGTTTCGATAAACAGTTACTCATCGCGTAAAGCATCAATTGGTTTTATTCTTACGGCCTTTCGAGCCGGAATCATTCCTGCAAAAACACCCGAAAGAGTCAGAATTACCAAGGCCAGAATAGCCACAGAAAAATCAATTTCAGGATTTCTGAAAGCGTTGCTGTCGCCACCCTGCATGGTAAGTCCGTAGTTTACTGCTTCAATAATTCCTACTCCTATTACGAGCCCGGTATACCCTGCTAAGATGGTCAGTACTACCGATTCCGTAATGATTTGCTTCATCACTTTAAACGGTGTGGCACCTATGGCACGCTGCACGCCGATTTCGCGCGTTCTTTCTTTTATGATTACCAGCATAATATTGCTCACCCCGATAACACCGGCTAAAAGTGTACCGGTTCCCACAATCCAAATCAACAAATCTATACCCGTAAAAAGGCCTTTAATTTGGTTAAACTGTTTTCCGAGATTGAAATATCCGAATGCTTCACGGTCTTCCGGGTGAATTGTATGCCGACGGGCCAGCAGATCAAGAATATTGTCTTCCAGCTCTGCAATCGGCACACCCTCTTCTGCCGTCAGGGCAAACCAATGAATCTGATCACCAAAGTTATATACCTGCTGCATGGTAGTGTAGGGAATAAACACAGAACGGCTCTTGTCTCCGCCAAAATTGATGTTGTCGTTCAGCGGCTTAAACACTCCAACAACCTGGAAGTATACTCCCTGAATACGAATATACTGTCCTATCGGATCTTCTGCCGGACGAAACAACACTTCTTTAACATGTTCGCCAATAATAACGATCTTTCTTTTCTTCTGCACATCGATGCGGTTAATAAACCTGCCCTGAATCATCTCTGCCGGGTCTATTTTGTTCCATACCGGGTCATCTCCAAACACGCTAAAAGATCCGGTTTTTTGTCCGCGTACTACATTGGGGTTATCATTCTGAGAAGCGCCACCCTGCAAGCGGGGCGCAATGTGTTCGAGCCCGTGAATATTTTCTCTCAGGGCCACCAGGTCCTGGTTATTAAACAGATAATTCCGGCCTTCGTTATATCCCTTGTAGGCTTTGGTAGTGGGCTGCGTCCAGATAAAAATACTGTTGGTAGCAAAATCGCCCATTCCGGTCATAACGCCATTTTGCAGCCCTTTCCCTGAGCCTACCATGATGATCAGCATAAAAATACCCCAAAAAACACCAAAGGCCGTGAAGAATGTTCTCCACTTATTCTTTTTCAGTGTGCTGATTACTTCTTTCCAATGGTCTAAATCAAACATAACATCCTTTATTTACTCATCGCGCAAAGCGATTACAGGTTTAATGGCCGCGGCTCTGCGAGCAGGAATGAATCCTGCGATAAGGCCTGCCACGATTAATACGACGGTAGCTTGTATTGCCACCCCGATGTCGGCAGAGGGATTACGGAAAAACTCTGTATCTGCCAGCGGAGCCACCAGCTCAAGCAAACCGACACCCAACACAAGACCAACATACCCGGCAAAAGTGGTTATCACAACCGATTCCTGCAGTACCAGGGCTACCACACTCCACGGACTAGCCCCGATGGCTTTTCGTACACCAATTTCTTTGGTTCGTTCTTTTACTGTAATGGCCATAATATTGCTAACACCCACAATTCCGGCAATAATGGTTCCGATACCGATAATCCAGATAAAAATTTTGATGCCGGCAAACATATCCATGGTGTTTTTCAGTTGCTCTACAGCATTCCAGATAAACAAGGCTCTGTCATCATCTTCCTTAAACTGATGCTTTGCTGCAAGCTGCTTACGTATACGCTCCTCCATCCTGAGGCTTTTAGCAACGGTGGGTTTCTCAACAGTAGCCGCCATAGTATGAATGCGGTTGCTTGTAGAAAATATCTTTTGTGCCGTAGTAATAGGTGTGTATACAATCCGTGTATTATCTCTCCGGCCTGCCTCATCCGTAAAAACACCCACTACCTGAAAAGGAACATCATTAATGTGGATATATTTCCCGATAACTTCCTCATTGCTGAAATCCTCAAAGAGATAAGATTTAACGCTGGTTCCGATGCATGCCACTTTGCGGTAATCCTGAATATCCAACTGATTTATGTACCGGCCTTCAAGGATTTCCACCTGTTCGATGTGTTTGTATTCAGGGTGAGCCGTAAACACATCAAAAGCAGAATGTTTGTCTTTATAGTTTACGCGTGTTGTTCCCAGCCTGAAACGTCCTGAGATATATTCCAGGGCCGGTTCGGTCTGACGCACAAGATCGTAATCGTCATTATGAAACCGGATGCGTCTGCCAGACTGATATCCGGCGTATGGCTCAGAGGTTGTTCCCGGATTGATCCAGAGCGTATTTGTTGCTGAGGAGGCAAACTGGCTTCGCATTCCATTTTCCAGACCTTGTCCGGCGCCCAGCAAAATGATGAGCATAAAAATTCCCCAGGCAACGCTGAATCCGGTTAAAGCCGTTCTCAGCTTGTTTTTCTTTACGGTAGAAATAATCTCCTGCCAGTTGTCCAGATTCATAATCCTCATAACACTATTATTTTATCACCTTCAGGGATTCAGATCCGGACAAACCGGAAACTACCTGAATATTGACGCCATCACTCAATCCTGTAACCAGTTCTTTTTTCTCGAAATGCCCATCCTCCTTTTCTATTTCTACAAATGGCGTTTCTTCATCAAACTGCACTAACGATTCTTTTACAGCCATTACATCCTCAGCTTTTTGCAGCACAATATCCGCATTAGCGCTATACCCAGCCCTTACAAAATTCGTATCATCAAGGTCTAATGCAGCTCTGATTTCAAACTGTATAGCGCCATTTTCTTCTGTGCCTTTAGGACTTATATACTCTAAAATGGCATTGAATTTGGTTTCTTCAATTGCCCCGACGGTCAGTTCTATCGGCATTCCCTCCTCAATTTTTCCTACTTCGGTTTCATCTACATGACCTTCAAAAATCATGTTGTTCATGTTAGCTACCATAGCGATGGTAGTACCTGCATTGAAGTTATTGCTTTCGATTACAGAATTTCCGATTTCTACAGGCACGTCCAGCACCATGCCGTCTATTGTAGAGCGGATAAGCGTGTTGGATGAATTATCGGCTTCCTTGCGTACACCTTCCTTAATGAGCCGCAAATTGCTTTCCGCCGCTTTTAGTTCTTCGCGGGCTGACTTCAAAGCCACATCATATTGCTGAAATTGCGAAGCCGGAATAACCTGCTCTTCATAAAGGCCTTTATACCGCTCATAATCCGTCTCGGCATTTTCAAGCTGTATTTCGGCTTTTTTAACGCGGGCTTCCGCTTCATTAAGGCTCACCATATTCGGGATCACCTGGACTTTAGCCAGCAACTCTCCCTTTTTTACTTTCTGTCCGGCTTCAACATAAATATCACTGACAATTCCGGAAATGGTTGGTTTTATCTCAATTTCATATCGCGGCTTCACAGAACCTGTAGCTACGGTCTTCTTGATGATGTCGGTTTTGAAAGGCTTGCTCGTTTCAAAAACTTCAGGTTTGCTTCGCGATTTATCATATAAATAAACAATGGTCCCGATGAAAATAGCCAGAACCAATACCCATGCGCTTGTTTTTAATACTTTTTTCATTCTAAAACTCTTTTTTTGTGAATTATTTCCTTGCTATAGCTTGTGCGGCGAGCCATTTTTCCCGCTCACCGTTATATAAATTCTTTTCAATGCATCCGTCTTTCAGATGAATAATCCGATCAGTCATAGCCGCAATGTCCTGTTCGTGCGTTACAATCACTACCGTAATGCCAGACTGGTTAACCTGCTGAAGGATCTTCATCACATCATAGGATGTTTTGGAGTCGAGCGCACCGGTAGGCTCGTCGGCAAGAATCACTTTCGGCTGTGCAATTAGCGCCCGTGCAATTGCCAAACGCTGCTTCTGACCTCCTGATAATTCATTAGGCAGATGTTCCGCCCAATCTTTCAAGCCCATTTTATCAAGATATTCAAGCGCTGACTGGTTACGTTTCTTACGGCTGGTTTTTTGATAGTAAAGCGGCAATGCCACATTCTCCATGGCATTTTTAAATGAAATCAAATTAAACGACTGAAAAATAAATCCGATGTAGTTGTTTCGCAATGCTGCGGCCTTGGTTTCGTTGAGATTTTGAATCAACTGATTGTTCAGGTAATACGTTCCTTGTTCATAATCATCTAAAATCCCAAGAACATTGAGTAAGGTAGACTTACCCGACCCCGATGACCCCATAATGGAGACAAACTCACCGGCCTTGATGGTTAAATCAATGCCTTTAAGCACATGCAACTGATTAGAGCCGGTTGTATAAGTTTTATGGATGTTGTTTAACTGAATCATAACTTTTCTTTTCGTATAAAAAGATAATTCAGTTATTGTGCCAACATTGTTAGTTTTCTGGTTATATGTTTCTTACAAACTAAATTGAATTCAAACGCAGACTAAAATTGTACGGTTTCTACTGTACACTGTTCGCTTGCGTACGGTATCCCATTATCCTAACCGGACTTTTCAAAGAAAGGGAAATTACCGGATATAATCCTCAAGGCCATCAAGGCGCCCTGACAGGGCTCCCGGAATTTCGTACGGCGCCCCAATATAACGTCTCAACATATTAGTGACTCTTAGCAGCAGGTACAACCGTTACAGCTTTCGTCTGAACAGCTATCCTCAACGTTATACTTCACCGGAAAGCCATCCAGAGCCCAGGCTTTCATTCCTCCCTGTATATAAGAGACGTTTTCAAACCCGTTGTATTGCAGCATATTGGCGGCTTTGAAGCCGTTTACGCCGTAAAAGTCTGTGGTGATGATTTTACAATCCTTAGGCAATTCGCTCATGCGATGCACTAAATCCAGCAAAGGAATTTCTGAACAGTTATCCACCTGAAACGTGACAAATTCTGTTTCTTTTGGATGGCGAACATCGATAAGTAATGCTCCCTCAGCTATTTCGCGATAAGCGTCCTCAGGATTTAAACTATTAATTTCTTGTTGTATATCTTGATGCATATGAGTATCTTATTTGTGGGACGAAATTAGTGAAAAGTTAAAACATCCTTCTTTTGATTATTTGCGATTAACACTTTTTTAATAAACGGTCCGGCTCAAAAGATTAATCCTTTTTCAAAAAGTCCGCCGCCTTATTAAAGACGGAATCAAAAGCCTGATTCACTTCGTACTGATTATTAGCACACGGAAACGGAGTTACGTGTGAATATGCAAATGGAAAATCGATTAATTCCACAATGTTTTTTATCTCACTCAAAGCCGTGCTAAAAGTCTCTCCTACCGCTTTCGCGGGAATCACATCATCTTTTTCGAGCGCACATACCCTGAATCTTTTTTTCAGCGCATTTATAGATGCGTTCCGGAATGTATGATTTACCGCTGAATTCATCATAGATGAAAAGGCTGTTTCCGCTTTCATCTGGCCTGGCTTTTCTTTAGTTAAGCCTCCAAGATTCAGACAAAAGCCATCAGACACATAACAATTTTTAAGGGCTTCAAAAGCTGCACTGTCGAGAATAAAACGCGAAGCTCCCTGCATTTTATCCAGGGTAGTTCCTCCGCAGAAAAGAAAAGCTTTGCTATCAGAAAATCTTTCTTTTTTATTGGTCATCATTATAACCTGCGTCAATAAAGCTCCAATAGAGTAACCGAAGAAATGAACCTTTCTATGTTGTTTCAATACCGGATGTTTTCCATGATGAAGCATATCCACTAAATCCAGTACATCAAAATAAGTTTCCAACCCGGAGATTAGAAAACGCTGTGGATGCTCATGCAGTCTGTTGCTGATTGCGGCATTGGCTACAGAGGCTTCCCTGAGACCCTGAATTTTTTCTTTACGCTTTTTGACTAAAGGGAGCATCCTGCGCGGCTTGCTCCACGATTCAGGCGATCGATTCATGTGGAAAGATATCGGGAACAGAATCACAGGATGACCTGTTTTAACAGCCAAGGCTTTGCCCCAGGGTAAATATTTTATCCAGGAACGTTCATTGAGGCCATGAAAAAGGATAATGACTTCTGAACTCAATGCTTGATTCCTATTTCTTATAACCGGATAGGTGAAATTCCGGTTTTCGTGTATAACACTATCTTGCCGGATAATATTCTGTATTTCCGGATGCTGTATATCCATATTTTCAAGATCATCAGTAAACCTTGAATGAAATGCCACATTAATGATTTCGATCTCATCATCTGAAAAAAAGGCATCCTTACCTGGATGATAATACTGTGAAAGCGTTTTATAATCTTCTTGATAGCCCATAATATCCTCCACTCACAAAGATAAACATTCCCGGTGAAGGTGCCATCTAACTCGAGAGATTAATCGCGAAACTCTTCGGGTTTTTTGATGGTGAAAACCCTGTTTATATTAAATCCGAAATAAACATCACCATCCGCCCATTTGCCGCGGGTCTCTGATATAAAACCTCTTTCAAACATGGGCTGTGCGTTAGTGAAGTGCAACTGGAAAACATGACCTCCTGTTTCAATATCCACGCCTATGGAAAGCACATTCTCAAACTCGTTGGCTGTTTCCTCCGTCAGCAAATAAAAATATTCTGCGTTTAGCGAAAAGCGCTGCGTGAGTTTGTATCTCCCACCGGCGCCCAATGCTATGATGTCGTTTGGATCATTGGCGGTTTCCACCAGGTTTTTATGGATTACGGTAGGTGAAAGCTGCAATGAAAGGTCTTCATTAAACTTCCGCGCCAGCAAAAGTTGATGAAAATAAGATATGCGGCTTGAGAAATGGTTATCCCGATCCGGGTACTTCCATTTCAATGAGTTCAGGTCCGCACCGGCTACATAAGAAAGTGTTACCGGCATTTCCTTTTCGCCGGTGCTTTGACGCAACGCCTTATATTTCACAAACCCGTCAAACGTTTTCTGGTATGAACTTCTGCCGATACCTACAGCCAGCCTGTCGGTAATTCCATACTGAAAATCAAGCTTTACAGTAGCCTGATCAAGGCCAAACAAGTCGTAAGCACCCTGGTTTACCCTTCCGAAATGGTGAGAAACAACAAACTGCAAAACACCTTCGGCCGGGTTTTCTACAGACTGACCGCTAATGACGCGTGTAGATTTAAAAGTGGCATAAGTGTATTCTGTTGTGGGTTCATCATCCCCGAGCATACCCATCAGGTCATCCTGCGCGAAGGCATTCGCTGCATAAAAAAGCAGCAAAATCTGGAATATTGCAATTCTGGATAAAAACATAAATTAGTTTTGTTTTTTTAGTGAGCAATCCACAGTAACCTCAATTTCCTTTGCAATGTTTTTCCTCACAGGTGCGGGAATTTCAATATCATAATCCGCCGGCTTTACCATGAAAACTGATCCGGCATGTATTCCGTTATCTTTCACTGTAATGGTTCCCGGTTCTGTGATATCATTTGTCACTCCATGAATGGTGAGTTTCCCTTCCACCTGAACATCATATTCTCCTGTGGCAGAAAAATCAACCGTTTCAATATCTGTGATTTTGCCCTGAAATTTGCTGTTTGGAAACTTATGCGATTCCACATAATTCTCGTTAAAATGTTCCTGCATAAGTGCTTTCTCAAAGCTAAACGACTTCATCAGCACTTTAAACACCACATCGCCTGTTTTACTGTCCAAAGCCATCTGTACGCTGCGGTTATGGGCTTCTATATCTTCTACAGGTGTGGATGAAAAGAATTTAATGTGTCCATTCTTGGTAAGATATCGTTGTGCTTCGGCATGAAAGCTTAATGCGAGGAAAATTGTCAGTAAAAAAAACAGCTTTTTCATTGGTTTATGGTTTTAAAAATTTAATAATGTCTTAAGTTTAATAAGTTTCTATGTTTGTAAGTTCCTAAGTTTGTAGGTTGTATTTCTTAGATATTAAATGTGTTTTCGAATCGCTCATGCATGTTTATGTTTTATTTTTTGCGATAAATGGACCTGACTAAGGAACAGAACAATGCTCCAGAATCACGTCTGTGTCATTATATCCGGTACAGAACCCTTTGAGAGTCATATTCCCGGAAAGGTTTAAATCATCAGGATTCTGGTATTCAGGACTCATGTGGCAACGTATGCCTTCATCGCCAAACATGCCCTCTGCAAAAGCAAAAACAAGCACTAAAGTAGAATCTGTATTTTCAACTTTATCTGGTGTTCCGCTGATTTGAACTACCTTACCGGTATATTTTTCATTGGCTTTTTGTGAATTATCTACAAATTCATTAAAGAGGGCTTCAGCCTTGAGAGCGTATGCTGCCTCTTCTTTTGCGTAATCCTTGTGCGGTTTGTTGTATACAAAGTGGTAAACGGCAAATGCGCCAATTAAACCCACAATGACAACAGCCAAACCGATTTTTACAAATTTATTTTTCATAGTAGCAGTTTTGGTTTTCAATTGTCTGGAGCGCCATCGTCAAGCCATTTACGAATTTTTGTCAGCTCACAATCAGGAAGCTTAGCCTGGTTTTTCGGCATGGGAGAAAACCCAGACTCATGGTTTACGGCTCCCCATAACTGACCATTATCAGCAATGACTTTCAGATCCGTATAATTATCCGTTATTACATTGGCATTTGGTGTAATGGCATTATGACAACTGTTGCAGTTGTTTTCCATCAATGGCGCTATTGTTTCTGTGTATGTAATATTGGTGGTATCGCAAGCAGTGCTTTCAGGATAAAGGTCTTCTTCATTATCGTAATAACAAGCCTGATGTAAAAACATAACGAGGAACAACCCGGAAAAATATTTAATAACTTTCATGCAATAACTATTTATTTAAATAACTGTTTTTTTATATGATAAGTTGCTATATCATAAAGCATTAACAAATATTTAATTTTGTAGTGCTCCATCCTCAACCCATTGAATGAGCTGCGTCTTTTCACAATCAGGTAAGGGATTGTCTGGTGGCATTTGCGGATAACCGTCTGAGCCGGTAATTACACCTTCGAGGGCTCCGGAATTTGCCAGCATGGAACGTTGATCATACGTTTCCAGAACCACACCTCCATTTGCAGTTCCCTCATCATGACAACCGAGACAAAAGTTTTGAAAAATGGGCGATACCGTTTCAGCATAGCTTACATCAGTTGTATTGCAATCCTGATTTTCGCATTCATTATTAAGCGCTCCCTGATTGATCCATGTGGCAATAAGCTGGATTTGTTCCTGCGACAATGGATCGTTGGGCGGCGGAGGCATGCGATCTTCAGGATCATTTTCCGTAATCAGTTCGTAAATATCGCTCCCCTCGGTGTCGAACGGTTCCACATCGCCGGTATTTATGATATTCTCATAATCCGTTAAGATTACCCCTTCAGTAGCTGTCCCCGCATCATGACAGCCCATAGTTCCACATGATGACTGAAGCAAAGGCAAAACATCATTTTGGAAATATACCGTATCCGAATCGCAATCTACAACATTATTGTCGTCTCCATTATCACCTCCGTTATTGTTGCCATTGCCCGGTTCAACCGTCTGAGACGGTTCATGGGTGCATGA